>JAFDBW010000252.1 GCA_019313105.1 Deltaproteobacteria bacterium
ATATAGTTTTCCGGAAGTTTCACGCCAGTCCGCTCACTGGCCAACAACAGGGCCAAGCCGGCCATGGCATGATGCTCAGGGCCGTGCAACGGCAGATCGGGCAGCCTGATCAACTCTTCGAGAATATCTTCCGGGGCCTGCGCCGTTGTTTTACTGGCCAGTTCAGGTAGTCGTTTGAGAGAGCGATCACTATGGCAGGCATCACAGATATAATGACCTGCCGGGCAGCCAATCGCACTCTGTCCCCGGTCTCCACATTGATCACACCTGACAATTTCTCCCTGTTCACGATATACGAGAGCCAGCCCGCAAACCATGCAGTGTTCGGCCTTATGTCCAGTCATATATCATCCGTTGCCCTGCTGTATGAAGGGTGGTGCGTCGCTCGGCTGAGGATAGAGCCATAAGAACTTACCATAATTGCAATCATAACGCGGACTGATAGAATATAAAAAATAGTTAATGGCAGGAGGTGGGATAATGGAACAGATTGTCTTTCGTGAAGACCCGCTGGCCAGACTCGGTACCGCCTCAACCTATCAGGAGCAGTTGGCCGTCGTCCATGAAGTTTTGCAGAAACGTTGTCCCGGCATAGACCGTATCAGTATTGCTTTGTACGATATCAAGACGCATTCACTGAAAACGTTTATCGCCTCTCCGGCTGAAGAAAGTCCGCTTACCAATTACGAGGCCATTCTGGCTGACGATTCCACGCTGAGCAGGGTTGGTCGCGATTCAACACCTCGTATCGTCAATGACCTGAGAATATACGAGGATCATCCCTCGGTTCACTCCCACGCACTGGTCGGACATGGATATGCGGCCAGCTATACTCACCCGATCTACTTTAACCGGCAATTGTCGGGCTTCATCTTCTTCAACTCATTTCACAACCGGTATTTCCGGGAGCGTGTCCTGGAACAGGTGGAGGTTTTCGTTCACCTGATCTCGGAAATGATCATGAACGATCTTGCTGCAACCCGGGCACTCGTCGCCGCCATGCGCACATCGGTCGGTATGGTCCAGAAGCATGACCTGGAGACCGGCAGCCACCTTGAGCGAATGGCGCGGTATGTCCGCCTGATAGCCAGTGTCCTGGTTAAAAGGGGGCTCGAGAAACTAGACGACGAACAGATCGAGCAGATTGCGCTTTTCTCACCATTGCACGATGTCGGCAAGATCGGTATACCTGACAGCATTCTGCAGAAACCTGACCGGCTCAGCCGGGATGAACGCCAGGTGATGAACTCGCACACAGTGCTGGGGCGACATATTGTCGATGAACTGATCTGCAATTTTGGTTTCGAACGTGTTCCGTATATCGATTATCTGCGTCATATTGCCGAACTGCATCACGAGTCGATGGATGGCAGTGGCTACCCGCACGGACTGCGCGGTAAGGAGATTACCCTCGAGGCGCGCATCGTTGCGGTCAGTGATATCTTTGACGCCTTGACAACCCACAGACCTTACAAGGAGCCCTGGTCAAACGAACATGCTTTTGCCATGCTGAAGCTGATGTCGATCGACAAGCTTGACAAGGACTGTGTGAACGCCCTGGTTGACAACCCGGGGAAGGTTGAAATGATTCAACAGCAATTTGCCGAAGTCGCCTGAAACTGAGAAAATAATATAAAAAAAGCCAACTACATTCAGAAGTTGGCTTTTTGTTGTTTATTTTGCGCGACTAAAGATCTTCGTCATTCACGCTCAGTTCTGCAGCTGCCGTCAGCTGTGCGGGTTCTGATCGAAGGGCAAAATCGTAGGTGTCTTTGAGCTTCTTGGTGAAAATGGCCCCCAGCCAGAGTGGGCTCCAGACCGCACCGGCCGCCAACCAGCGGTTGCGTGCTTCTGCATCGACTTCATCAGTTACCACGACGAAATTGACAGGTTCAAAACCTTCCTTGGCAATTGTTACATCATGCTGGGCATTATTGCTGAGCTTGTAATCGAAAGCACATGGAGTGACACCGATTTCCTCGCCATCAATAAAGACCTGAGCGCCCGGTGGTGTCGAGACAAAGGCTGCCTGCTGAGCACATGCGCTTGTGAAAATAGCCAGAAGGATAATGATGAACAGTTTTGGGTACATATTCCAGTCTTTCTCCCCCAACGGTTAAAGAACGAATATAGTCATCAATACAGCAAGCGATGTGCCAAGTCCCGGGCGTCTGTCACATTAGGCCTTTATAGAGTGCAGATGCGACCGCGAGGAGCCATTATAATCAGTTGTTTCGGAAGCTTGTGTGACTGAAAAATATTACTAGAATTGTCTAACGTTCTAATTTAAAAAGATTCTTACAATAATCCGAAAGCTGTATCTGTTGTCATTTGGCTATACTGTGTTGTCATTTCGCCATAACCGTTGCAGAAAAAATAACACAGTTGATACATTAAGTTGTTCCCCGGAAGAAAGTATGGCAGTGAAGGTATTCTGGACTATGATGTTTTGGCCGCTTTCTCCGCTTACTATCTGGCAGAGAAGCCGATCTCATGATACCATGCCACTCCTCGAGCCTTAACCCGTCTGTATTGCAAGGGATCAGCCGATGATGGATTTGAGAGCGAAGCAGGTTCAGGCATACCTGTCCCGGCAGGGGCTAGTGCCGCAGAATTTTACGGTACCGACTCCAACCAGCGCCGCAGCCGCTGCTGCGGTCGGGTGCAGTGTGGGAGAAATTGCCAAGAGCATCCTCCTGCTTGTCGGTAAGCAGCCGGTCATTGTCTTAACCAGTGGAGATACCAAGGTCAAAAGCGGTCGACTGAAACAGGCTGCCGGCCTGACCGGAAAAGTAAAGCTTCCCGATGCCGACGAGGTGGAACGATATACAGGTTACGCCACAGGCGGGGTCAGCCCATTTCTCCTGCCGGAGGGTCTGCCGGTTTTTCTTGATCAGTCCCTGCAAATGTTTGAGCTGATTTATCCGGCTGCGGGCACTGACAGTTCAGCGGTTGCCTTGTCTTTCTCCCTACTTGAGGAACTGTCCGGTGGCAAGATTGTCGATGTTTGTGATATCCAGAAAATGACTGATATATAGGAGGAGTGATCGATGTCGTGGTTCGGTAAAATAATGGGGGGCAGCGTCGGCTTCATGCTCGGTGGCCCGATCGGCGCCCTGGTCGGCGCATCTCTGGGGCATGCTCTGATAGATGACAAGACCCGTTCCGGTCTCGCCGAGTCTGGCAGATTGACCGGACAGGAACAGCGCCAGGCGGTCTTCTTTACTGCGACCTTTGCGATGCTTGGCAAAATGGCCAAGGCTGACGGCCGGGTTTGCGAGAACGAAATCGGTGTCGTCCGCAGTTTCATGCACGACAAGCTGCGCCTTGATGGTCCGTCCCAGCAATTTGCGATCAGTGTATTCAACGAGTCAAAAGATAACAGCACGTCGTTTGAGGAATACGCACGGCAGTTCGGCCAGGTTTTCCAAAAAGAGCCGCAATTAAGGATGATGTTCTACGAGATGCTCTTCACCATGGCGTTGGCAGACGGTGTCCTGCACCCTGCCGAGGAACAGATCCTGCGTGCCGCACCGCAGCTTCTCGGTCTGCATGGTGATGTTTTTAACACGGTTAAGCGACAGTTTGTCAGTGACCTGTCGCATCACTACGCCATGCTTGGCCTGGAGAATGATGCCGATATAGGGGAAGTGAAAAAGGCTTATCGCAAACTGGTCAGCGAATATCACCCCGACAAGGTTATCTCCAAGGGCCTGCCGGAGGATTTTATCAAATTTGCCGAAGAGAAATTCCGTGAGATCAATGAGGCGTATGAGACGATAAAAAAAGCCAAGAACTAAAAGTTGTAGAAAAGCAGGTAAGGGGCAAGCGATGAGGGGTAAGATCACCATCCTTTTCCCCGGATTGAGTGATATCTATGAACTATGGAATTAACAGAGAAGAAGCGTTGGAATTGGTCAAGAAGCATGTCAAATCACGGAACATGCTCAACCATTGCCTGGCTGCCGAGGCCGTGATGCGAGCGCTGGCCGAGAAGGTAGGTGAGGACCCCGAGAAGTGGGGGCTTGCCGGTCTGCTGCATGATCTGGATGCCGAGTCTCATCCCGATCTGGACGTTCATACCCGCGAGACGGCGCGCATCCTAGGTGAAATTGGAGTCGATACAGAAATAATCGAAGCTGTACGTCTGAACAACGAACAGGCTCACCCGGCCACAAAGCGCAGCACGCAGTTTCAGCACCTGCTGGCGGCAGGCGAAACGATTACCGGGTTGATTGTCGCTACGGCTCTGGTTTATCCAGACAGGAAACTGGCCAGCGTCAAGCCGAAGTCGGTTCGCAAACGGATCAAGGAAAAGGCTTTTGCCGCGGGGGCAAACCGCGATATCATCCGCGAATGTGAGGTCGGCGGCATTCCACTTGAAGAGTTTTGCGACCTCTCACTCGTGGCAATGCAGGGCATTGCCGACCAGCTGGGCTTGTAAGAGATTTCTGGCAGGGTTAGAATGGCTGTGAATGTAAAAGGAGGAGGTCAGGAAACATTATCAGCAACCGAAAATCGTTGGCCGCTGCTACGTCCATCCATGCAGGTAGAAGTGCCGGGGCCGCCCGGTTTTTATTTATCGTGAATCCTTGTCGCTAAAGAGACGAAACACAACAATAGTTGGCTAGAAAACCCCCTGTCGTTACTGAAAAGGACACCTATAAATGCGTACATCAAATCCGATGATGAAAGAAAAGGTTTTTACGCAGGCGATCGCCGGTACTGAAACCATGACCCTGCAAGGTGCGGTGAACAAGACTATCGCGCTGCTTGCCCTGGTGGTGATTGGTGCCAGCTACTCCTGGAACCTGTATTACAACCAGGGGCCTGAAGCTGTTCAACCGTGGATGATCGGCGGCTTGATCGGTGGCTTCGTGTTTGCCATGATCACCATCTTCAAGGCAGCCTGGGCGCCGAAAACGGCACCGATATACGCCGTCCTAGAGGGTCTTGCCCTTGGCGGCATCTCCGCATTTTTTGAAGCACGTTTCCCGGGGATTGTCATACAGGCTGTCGGCCTGACTTTCGGCACCCTGTTCGCGCTGCTGTTTGCCTACAAGGCTCGCCTGATCCGGGTGACGGAGAATTTCAAACTGGGTATCTTCGCCGCGACCGGCGGCATTGCCGTGGTTTACCTGATCAGTTTTGTTGGTCGCATGTTCGGCTGGCAGATGCCGGTGATCCACGAATCCGGGCCGATGGGTATACTGTTCAGCCTGTTCGTGGTCGTTATTGCTGCGTTGAATCTGGTGCTTGATTTTGACTTTATCGAGCGTGGCGATGGTGTCGCACCCCGCTACATGGAGTGGTACGCGGCTTTTGGCCTGATTGTGACGCTGGTCTGGTTGTACCTGGAGCTATTGAGGTTGTTATCCAAACTAAGGGACAGGTAATCTCTGAGAAATTGACGTGATAGAGTAAGGGCCGGAGGTAACTCCGGCCTTTCACTGTTTATGGCTTCCTTCTGTTAATGTATAGTTGACGCCATTGCTTCAACTTCATTTTCCAGCATGCGCCGTGCATGTTCGGTGAAGGATGACCCCATCAGGGTGACAAATTCACAGGAGTCGACAATTGCAAAGCGCTGTGCGAGGGGGATTTTCCCCCAGAGTTCAGTGTTGTCTAAGAGGGCCACGATCTGCTGACGTTCGAAAATCAGCGACTGCAGGTCCGTAATATCGATGAATATCTTTTCCATGACAACCCCCTGGTTTGTCTGCTTGGCCGGAAAGCCCGGCCAGAGAAAAGATTCTTTACTTGTATGGTAATAAAAGCAAAAGTTGTTCCCAATCAAGGTTATCTTCGGAAAATTTTCGGAATTTTTTAAAAAAAATAGTTTTTTCAGTTGTTTACAGAAGACACTCACGTTAGCGTGATACTCATTTGGTTCGCTCTAAGTCTGAATGACAACGTCTTTTGACAACAAAATATGCAAAAAGTGCATGACTTGCTGTCATTGAGAGTCTTGCCTGGCTCACTACGGGTCGTATTTAAGGTTTACTTGGATGATCTCAGAAATGTCTGATAAGATGTGCCCGAATGCCGGGAGTCATTCCCGCTACTCAAGACACGATTCGGATTGAAGTCCCAGATTCAACCTGGACGACTATTTATGACCAAGAACAACGAAAACATCAATTTCCTGGAGCATACACAACTCTTTTCAGACCTCACCACTGAGGAACGGGCCTCTGTAACAGGGCATATAGCAATTCGTGAGTTCCAGAAGGGGCAGGTCATCCTTTTCGAAGAAGACGCCAACAAGTACATGTATTCAGTCCTAAGTGGCGAGGTAAAAGTGTTTCATACGACCGAAGAGGGTAAAGAGTCGATCGTTGCATTCCACGGGGTCGGCGAATCTTTCGGCGAAGTCTCTTTGATTGATCAACAGGCAATTCCTGCAACGGTGGTTGCTCTGGAAAGATCCCTGGTCCTGATAATCGGCAGGGATGATTTTTTCGAGATCCTCCGGACTCAGCCCAAAGTGATGCACAAGCTCCTGCTTTTGTTAACCGGACGTCTTCGACTTGCCTGGAACCAGGTCCGGATGCTGCATTTCAAGGACGCGTCATACCGGATCATGACTTCGATCAAGAATTTGTGCATGGAACGAGGCGAGCCTGTTCCGGAGGGTGTTCTTTTGAAACTGCGCCTGACACATCAGAACATTGCCGATATGACTGGGTTGACCAGGGAAACCGTTACGCGGGTTATTGATAAATGGAAAAAGACAGGCCTGTTATCTATAGATGAAAACCGCCACATGCTGGTCAGCCAAAAAGTTTTTGAAGAAAATTTCACTTTGTGATTCAAATTACATTTTTCTTTGCACCTCCCCTTTAAAATGGCCCTACAGCTTGGATCACGCTTTTTGATCTACACTCTGCCAAAGCAAACCTCGGGAAACCGTGGAACGTAGAGCTACGGAGCTAAAGGAAGTTTTTTCTGATGCCAGCCGAGCTGCCAAAATTATCAAGACTTCGGTGGTTTTATAATGGAAAAGGGAGGTTCATCATGAAAACAACAGGAGTGAGTCAGGCAAGTATGAAAAAACCGGATACCAGTCGGGCCTTCTGGAAAATGAGCTTGTTGTTGCTCCTGCTTTTGCCTTTGTCTCTGATGGCAACCGAAGCCGGAGCTGCGAAGATTAGCTTTGAGCCGAACGAATTAACAGCGACCGTGGCGCCCGGAGAAGTTGTGACAGTCCCCGTTACAGTGTCTTTGACCGGTACAACGGCGCCGAGTAGTTACGCGATTGTTAACATCTCTAGTGTAGAAGGCGAAACCCTCGAGTCTGAATGGATAAACAATCAATTCGACCTGTATCTCGACTCTACGGACAATACGACTCAGGTCGCGTTTCAAGTCAAGGTGCCAGCCGTCGCAAAAGTTGGTAATTATAAAAGTATGTGCAGGGCTGTTGTTAGGATGACTAATGAAATAGATGTGCCTCCAGCTGACCTGGTGATCAACATAGAGGTCAGTGAGCCCTTTGCCTGCAATCAGGCACCCGAATTTAAAGATATCTCTTCTGCTGAAGAGACTATCAATGTCAGGAACAACAAAGAAGTCGCAATCGGTCTGTCAGGAACCGTTTCCTCGCCAGCCGGTTGCGATATTTCCGAAGCCTGGTATCAGCTGACGGATGAATACGGTGAACTGGACCAGGAAAAAGTAGATCTGGGAATTAACCATAACGGGACCTTCTCCGTTGCCATACCGATGGTTGCCTCACGCAAGGGAGGTGACAAGGATGGCAGGCTCTACACCGTAAAATTCTTTGCTAAAAATGAGGCCGGGATTGGTGAAAGTCTCGAGACCACTATTGTTGTCTTGCACGACGATTACAAAAAGATGGAGCATGACAGCAAGAGGGAGAGACATGACAGCAAAAAAGAGAGTCATGAAAGTAAAAAACGAGACTCATGAAAATGTAAAAAAATGACTGCTGAGAGAATCCTAGTATTGCTGTGAGTGCGCTGATAACCAGATTAACACATATAAAAAGCCACCTGGATCCGATTCCGGTGGCTTTTAATTTGTAAGTCTCTTGATTACCTTGCTTCTCAGTCCAGATATCCCTCAATCCCTTCCAGTCCTTCGGTCGCTCCACAGGGCAGTGAGATATGTCCACCCGAAATATGCGCTTCCCGCGGGTTGATGCGTACCACCGTGGCGCCAAAGCCTTGGCCGATTCTTTCACTCATGTAACGAATTGTTGGGATCGCCGTGCCGGCACCCATCTCCACGACCACGATCGGCTGATGTTGGTGCTGGGCCAGGAAACTGTCGAAACGCATTTCCTGGCCGCGGGTCCGGTCGGAGAGCCAAGAATAATCTCCGAACATCAGGATGTTTGGTCGGGCTGGCCGGTCGCAGTTGCGACATTTCGGGACATGCCGGGCGCGCATTGTGTCGAGATCTACCGGGATCGTTTCATGATTGTCCCAGATGTCGTTACCGCAAGGAGAGAGACACTGCAGGTGGTGAATCGAGCCATGGACCTCGAGAATCTGGTCTTCCGAATAACCTGACTTCTGAAATTGACCATCGACATTGGAGGTGACAACGAAACTGTCCTGGCCGAACTCGGCTGCCCAGTCCTGCAGCATTTGGAAACCTCGGTGTGGCTCGGTTTCCCGATAAAGGTTGGTCCGGTGACCGTAAAATCCCCAACCAAAAGCCGGGTCCCCCTCGAAATTGGCCGGGTTGGCCGCACCGACGAAGTTGATGCCGAGCCGCTCGTACATCGGGTAGACATTCCAGAATCCCTGATCACCCCTGAAGTCGGGTAGTCCTGAATCAACCCCCATACCGGCACCGGCGGTGACCACCATGGCTTTGGCGGATCTGATGGCTTCGGCAGCTTTTTCGTAACGCTCAGACAGGCTCATGATCTCCTCCGTCGATCAAATGCGAAGTGAGAGTGTTAATGACTTGCGTCAGTCGGATTTTATCCCGACCTCTACGACTGTTGGTGTTAATATGTTTATCATGTCCCGTGGCGACATTTCGACCAGGAATCCTCGTTTGCCGCCGTTGATGTAGATGGTCTGAAGGTCCTGAATGGTTTTCTCCATATAAACGGGCAGAGTCTTGCGCGTCGCAAACGGAGAGGTTCCGCCAACCTGGTAGCCGGTCTGCTTCCGGGCGGTCTCCGTGGTACAAGGAGAGACGGTCTTTACGCTGATGGCTCTGGCCAGTGCCTTGGTGGAGACTTCCCGATCGCCGTGCATCAGGACAATCAGCGGGTTGCTCTTCTCATCTTCCATCACCAGGGTTTTTATGACAAAGTACTCTTCGACCTGCAGTTCGCGAGCGGAAACAGTTGTTCCGCCACGTTCTTCGTAGTTATATAGATGTGGCGTATAGTCAATTTTTGCCTGCTTGAGCAATCGCGTAGCAGGTGTAACAGGTGTTTTGTCTTTTCCCATCGCCTCGTCCTGTTTTCTTACCTGAAAACCCAACTTCCCATCATCATCAAAAGGCTGACAATCGTTAGCAGGGTACAGATCATGCCGAGACCATTGAAAAATGGGCGCATGACTTGCCGCCCACGGACCCCGATGGGTAGGACCAGTCCGAGCAGGATGCCACCAATCGCACCACCGAGATGCCCGGCGTTGTCTGCACCGACCAGCAGGCCAAAGACAAAGGCGATCGCCGCCCAGCGAAGCATAAAGTTCCGATAGTTGTGTGCCATCGAGCCACCGACGCGGTGAAAGTAGGAAATTGCAAAGCCGATCAGTCCGAACAGCGAGCCTGAGGCGCCGACAACTGTAATCCACTGTTTGATATAGAGGACCTGCCAAGCGAACCCGGCAACAGTGGCCGTGAGCGCTGTCAGGACATACAGGATGATAAACCGGACGGTGCCGATCTCTTCTTCAATCATTGGCCCGACCTGGTACAGGACCATCATATTGAAAGCCAGGTGAATCAGTCCGCCGTGGGCGAATGCATAGGTGATGCAGCGCCACCATTCTCCCTCGGCAAGGACCAATGGCCAGTACTGGGCACCGGAGTGAATCAGCAGGTAACTGTTGGGATTCAACAAAACCGAAAAACCCAGACCGCCGACAACACCCTGAATGAGCATGATGCCGAAGAGCAACAGATTGGTGGCAATGAGTAGCCTGGTCGCTGACCAGTTGTCGCCAGAGATGCTGCCATGTCGCAGGTTCTCCAAGTTGCGCTCCCACTTCATAATACGCCATTGCCAGCGTGTGCCGTTCATTCCCAGGCGATCAAAAAAGTCTTTCCA
>JAFDBW010000253.1 GCA_019313105.1 Deltaproteobacteria bacterium
CGGGGAACGTAACCGGCTTCTGTTGGCCCGCCTCTTTTCCCGCGAAGCCAACGTCCTGGTCCTCGACGAGCCGACCAATGATCTCGACCTGGAGACGCTGGACCTGCTCGAGGAGTTGCTGGCCGATTTCAAAGGCACGCTGTTTCTGGTCAGTCACGACCGGGCGTTTCTCAACCGGGTCGTCACCAGCACCATCGCTTTTGAAGGGGACGGTCAGGTTCGGGAATATGTCGGTGGTTATGATGACTGGCTGCAGCAACGGCAAGCGACCGTGCTCGAACCTGTCAAGGAAAAGCTCGTTAGCCGTGGAAAGCCGAAAAAAGATCGGCCACGCAAATTGACCTTCAAGGAAAAAAGCGAACTCAACGGCCTGCCTCTGCGGATCGAAGCCCTCGAAACCGAAGTTGCCGAGCTGCACGAAAAAATTGCCGATCCTGAATTCTACCGGACAGCAGGGCCAGCAGTTGCAGACGTCAACGCAAGACTCGAGGAAATCGAACGGCTACTCGCCACGACCTATCGCCGTTGGGAAGAGCTGGATGCCTTGGAAAGTTAATGCATCAGTGGCGCTAACCATGAGCGGGAACAGATCAGTGACCGACCGGAAATACATCAGCCAGGGCAACCTGCCTTGGCGGGACGGCGAGACCCCGCTGATGCTGGCACCGATGCAGGGGCTGACCAACCGTGCGCTGCGAGCCCTGTTTATCGATTGGGTCCGCCCGGATGTGGCCTTTACAGAGTTCATGCGGGTCAGCAACGTCAGCCGCAAACGCCTGGTCCGCAACGACCTGACCGAAGCCGGGAGTGCAACCGGAGGCGTCCCGCTTGTAGCGCAGCTGGTCGGCAATGACGCACGGGCGCTGGTTGCTGCGGCCCGCAACGCGGAAGCTGCAGGAGCGCAACACATCAACCTCAACATGGGCTGCCCCTACGGA
Organism: Deltaproteobacteria bacterium; assembly: GCA_019313105.1. Taxonomy (GTDB): domain Bacteria; phylum Desulfobacterota; class Desulfuromonadia; order Desulfuromonadales; family BM103; genus JAFDBW01. The sequence goes on from JAFDBW010000253.1 coordinate 939, forward strand.
CGCATGACCACCAGTGCAACCGGCGGGGCCATGCTGCAGCATCCGACACAACTCTCATCAGTTATCACTGCCCTGCGCCAGGCAATCTCGGGCAGCTTCTCCATCAAGATGCGGGCTGGCTACACTGATCCCGAACAGGTTTTCACCCTGATATCGCTGTTTGAGGACAGCTGCGTCGATTTCCTGGTCCTGCATCCGCGAACAGTCCTGCAAAAATATGCCGGCTCAGCCGACCACTCCATCACGGCACGCCTGGTCAAACAGACATCCATCCCTGTGATAGCCAATGGCGACATCCGCAGTGCGCAGCAGGGGCTTCAGGTGCTCGAGACAACCGGGGCCGCCGGACTGATGTTCGGTCGCGGTGCAATCGCCGACCCGCTGCTCTTCGAACGCATCAGAAACCGCCAGCTCTCAGAACCGACGCCGGCCGAAACTGCAATCATGATTCGCCAATACATGGGAGGGGTCCTGGAACGCTACCAGGAGCTTTTCTGTGGCGAGAAGCAGGTCCTCGACAAGGCCAAGAACGTCCTGGCCTTTCTCGATCAGCCGGAATTTGCCAGGCCAATCGGTAAGCTGAAAAGGGCAAGGACTTTTACAGCCTTTACCGAACTGCTCGCAAGGATCGAGCCATCATGAGCGGGGATCTCGATTCTAGTCACAAGGAACTTGTTGACCTGGCACAGGCCCGCATGCCGTTCGGCAAATACCAGGGCAGGCGGCTCATCGACCTGCCGGAAAATTACCTGGTCTGGTTCGCCAATCAGGGGTTTTCGGAAGGACAACTGGGGAGAAGACTGCAGGCGGTCTACGAAATAAAGCTGAACGGCCTCGAGTCCCTTTTTGACCCGCTGCGCTAATTCAAAAGGGTCTTTGGACTCTGGTGGTGAAAAATAGAGGATGAAGCAAAACCGGATCCTTGTTGATAGAGCTATCCAGACATGCCTCTCATACTCAAAATGATGATCACCTCGATTGACTCTGGGTAGCCATTTTTTCGTCACTTCTTGTATGAGGCGAAAAAATGGGGGACAGGGGGATCTTGAGTATCATCATAAGCTTCAAAGCTCTCTTGACTTAGACCGCATCGCACAAAGCCATCTATCTCCTCCCTGTCAAGAGGGAGAGGGATATCATCTTCTTGCTCTCCTTTTAGACGACTTCTGCATGAGACAAGAAGATATCCATGCGGTGCCAGAAGTGAGATCATGGCATCGCGTGCCTTTAACCTGTACTTGCCGGGTAACACCTGGATGGTGTTGCACTCATAAACCAGGGCAAAAAGTTCCGCCCATTCTGTTGGGTAGTCAAACAGGTCTGCGACAAGGTAGTCGACCCTGGTGTCTGGGTAACGTTTTTTACAAAGGCGGATCGCTTCAGGAGAAATATCAAAAGCAGTGACCTCATAGCCTGCGTCACTCAAGGCCTCAGCATCATCACCAACCCCACATCCAATCACGATAGCTTTGCGTCCTGCATGCTTAAAAGAACAGTTTTTCAACCATTTTAAAAGGTAAGGATTCGGTTCAAGGTCTGCCCAGAAAACAGCGCTATGATCGCCTTCAGCATCCGTGTAGATACTATCAAACCAACCAGTAGGGTCGTCTCTGTCCTGGTAAGATTTGACCTTTTTTTTGTATGCAACCGGATCAAACTCTTTCATGCCATGTCCCTCTGGATTCTGATGTATTAATTTAACACAGTTTCCTGAACGTTCCAGACTTTGTTAAAACTCACGACTGATGAGACTGAAGTTGGCTCCTAGTTGATAGAAACATTCAGGATCATAAAATAATGGTCAACTGGATCAAGTTGTGCGGCCATTCTTTTTGCTCAGGGCCGCCAAAATTGCCGTACCAAAAAACTCTGATAATATGAAAGAGTTTTTGAAACACCTCTGGTGCAGAACTTAAATTTTCACAAAAACCCAACGCAAAGGAGTCCGTGATGGCAGCCAAAAAGATTCTCATGCTGGTCGGCGATTTCGTCGAAGACTATGAAGTAATGGTGCCCTTCCAAGCACTTCAAATGGTTGGCCATACGGTTCACGCCGTCTGTCCTGGCAAGAAATCAGGAGATTCGGTACGTACAGCAATCCATGATTTTGAGGGTGACCAGACTTACAGTGAAAAACCTGGCCATAACTTTGCCTTAAATGCCACATTTGACGAGACTAAAGCCGAAAATTATGACGCTCTGGTGATCCCTGGTGGACGTGCGCC
>JAFDBW010000254.1 GCA_019313105.1 Deltaproteobacteria bacterium
ACCGACGCCTGCCAGAAGCACGGTGGATTCTACCTCGGCTCCATCGGCGGTCCCGCAGCAATCCTGGCCGAAGAAAACATCAAGAAGGTCGAGTGCATCGACTTCCCCGAACTCGGCATGGAAGCCGTCTGGCAGATTGACGTCGTCAATTTCCCGGCGTTCATCCTGGTGGATGACAAGGGCAACGACTTCTTCAAGCAATTGGGCCTGTAATATCGACCCTACATGTAGAAAAAAGCCCCAGAGAAATTCTCCGGGGCTTTTTCTTCAAGGAAGAATCTGAGCAAGCCAGGCTTCCCCTACTTGCAATCTCCCGCCATATAAAACAGGTCCTGGGCGCGGGAGAGACGAGCATATGAACCGTCAAGGCGCAGCAGTTCTCTGTGAGTCCCTTTCTCGATAATTTTTCCATCATCCATCAAATATATCCGGTCAGCCAACTGCACTGAGGAGAGCCGGTGACTGATAATTAGTGCGCTTGTTGACCGATGACATTCCGAAATGATTTGATCCTTTGAGCTTCCGCAAGGGGGTCAAGAGCGCTACTCCGCTCATCAAAGATAAACAATTGTGCATTGCGGAACCAGTCCCTTGCAAGCGCCAACCTCTGCCATTCACCGATGCTGAGTTCCTGACCCGCCTTGAAGTAAGGGCAGAGTTGAGTAGCCAACCATCTCTCGAGCATGTTGAAAAATTTGTGCCGCCATTTGATTGACTGTAATGATCACATCCGATCAGCAACCAACATGACCGCATCGTCATCGAAAATTCAATAAAAACATGAGAAGAAAGCTGATAACCATTCACCGGGGTCAAGCCTTTCGTCAATGATCTTCCTGTTAGTTGCTTTGCGGGCGAACTGTCAAATAAACAGGAGGGAACGAGGTCTGTCAGGCAGATGAAGCTCAAAAACCGAACAGCGCCATCAATATCGGCAGCAGAAAGGTTGTCATCAGCCCGTTCAGGCCGATCGCGAGACCCGCCGCGGCACCTGCTAGACGGTTGACTTCAAGCATTCTCGCCGTGCCGATACCATGGGCTGACGTGCCGATGGCGAGTCCCATCGACACCGGAGAAGTCACGCCGATCCGACGACAAAACTCCGGGCCGCAGACGGCCCCGAGACAACCGGTCAGAACGACCAGCGCGGCAGTCAGGGGGGCAATGCCCCCGATCTTGTCAACGATACTGATGGCAATCGGCGTGGTGACCGATTTCGGCGCCAGGGAAAGGATCACTTCACGGCTGCCGCCGAGGATCCAGGCCAGGCCGCAGGCTGAGATGATCGAGGCCAGGGAGCCGGCGAAGATGCCGATCAGGATCAGTCGCTTGCGTTTCCAGATCTCTTCCCGACGCTGATAAAGAGGCAGTGCCAAAGCAACAACCGATGGACCAAGCAAGAACAGGATCATGTCACCGCCACGGGCATAGTCGCGATATTCCACGCCGGTACCTTTAAGCACTAGAATAATTGCAAAAATCGCCACCAGGACCGGGTTGGCCCATACGCTGTTGACGCGCCGGTAGAGAGTCTGCGCCAGCAGATATACAACCAGTGTGAGGCCGATGCCGAACAGCGGTGTCTGCACCAGTTCAGCCCACATCGTCATCCCTATTTGTTTCAAGTTTCTGAGCCAACACACCTGTAACAGCCATGACCACGAATGTACTGACCACAGTAGCAACGGTAATCGACAACCATTCTGCGACGATCAGGTCGCTGTAAACCATGACGCCAACTCCAGCTGGAACAAAAAAGAGTGTCATGTTGGATAGCAGGAGTTCTGCTGCTTCCTCGATCCATTTCACATCAACCAAGCCGACTATCAGGCCAAACAACAGAAGGCCCATCCCCATGACGTTGCCCGGAATAGGCAAGTCGAGGGACCGGCTGATGATTTCACCACAGAGCTGAAAGAGCAGCAGGTATGTCAGACCACGAACCATAATTGTCGCCGTGACTAGCGTCTAAAGTCTGGAGGCAGGACCCGTTCGATCACTTCTAGGCCCCCTCCTGGAGGCCTTCGATAAGCGCCTTGACCTCAGCGCAGATATCTCTGGAAGCTGGACTCTTCTCATGTTTGAGGAATTCCCTGAAACAGTGCAGGGATTCCTTAATCTGTTCCTGGTCTAGGTAAATATTGCCCAGCGTCAGGTAGGCAAAAGAGAAATCCGGGTCGAGTGCGATAGCCTTGCGGCAACATTTTTCCGCCTCGACCAGATCGTCATTATCATAGTGGAATTCGGCCAGGTTGAAGTGGGCCTGCGGATTTTCAGGCTCGAGCCCGAGGGCTTTTTCGAAACAATCGCGGGCTTCATCATCACGCCCGGTGGCTAAACAGACATCGCCGAGCGAATGCAGAGCGAAAGCCGACTCCGGGTCCTGCTCCAGGGCCTGGCGATAACAGGCCTCTGCCTGTTCCATCTGTTCCTGGTGATAGTGGATCAGCCCAAGACTGACACGGGCATCGGTCTGCCCCGGATCGCGTGACAGAATATCTTCGTAGACCCTGCAGGCTTTGTCAGGACGGCCCAATTCAAAATAAACGTCGCCCAGGTCGAATTGCAGATCGTATTCATCAGGAAGTTCCCCGACAACTGTCTCAAGTACCCTCGAGGCCTCTTCAAGATGACCAGCCTCGACCAGGGCCTCTCCCAGCAAGGCACGAGTCTCGACGTCATCCTCCTGCTCCTGCAAAAGTCTTTTCAAAATCCGCACGGCTTCTTCTGCAGCGCCTTTTTCAAGCGCCTGCTCTGCCCGGCTTATCGAAATTTGGCCATCATTCATCTGTCTACTCCCTGTTTTCTGCGTCGAATGCCGGCGCAAATTCTTCATTCAAGGTTTCGAGCATATCCCATACTCCCCATGGGTCGGTCGGTATAACTTCAACCTCGACCTGCAAGTGGTCGGCAAGGTCGCTTATGCGCACATCATCCAGGAACACATCTTCGCCTTCACGCAACATGACATCGGGAACGAGCAGTATCTGGCCAAGGTCGACGTTTGCCAATTGCTCAAGCAGGTCCTGACCAGTCAGAAGCCCGGCAACGGTGACATCTCCGCCGAAGAAGTGGTTCTCAACCACGTGTACCCTCAGGTCTATGCGACATTTTTTTATCAGTTTGCGAGCAAATCCGAGAATTTCCGTCGCAGCGGACAGCCCGGTGACCAGGCTGACCGGCGGCAGTTTGAGCGGTTGCACCTCCTTGATCACTTCATCAGCCTGCTTGCGAAATACCGGGATCAGGCCGACACCGTTCTCGATCTGTGCCAATGCTTCATAGGCTTCCAGGGACGGGAACTCCTCTTCAGCCCTGAGATAGAGTTCGTCAGCGGCGAAAATGAACCGGGTGCCGAGCCGTTTCAACAGCTCAGCCTGCCTTTGCCCTACCCAATTCACCAGCTCTGCAGCTTCGTCCCTGGTGTGGACCCGCAACCCCGGAAGACGCTGACGGTGGCCGGTCAAGCCGACCGGAACGATGGCCAGCGATTTGACTCCAGGGGCAAAAGCTGACAATTCTCTCAATGTCCGTTCCAGGTGAACCCGGTCATTAATCCCGGGGCAGACTACGACCTGGGTGTGCAGCTCTATCCCTCCATCGACCAGGGTCCTGATCAATGGCATGACATCCGGAGCCGGCTTGTCGAGCAGCTTCTGCCGTAACGCGTTATCGACGGCATGTACGGAGACATAGAGAGGAGAGAGCTGCTTGCGCAAAATCAGCTTCAAATCATCTTCAGTGAGGTTGGTCAGAGTGACATAGGCGCCGTAAAGATACGAGAAACGGTAGTCTTCGTCCTTGATGTAGAGCGTACGTCGCATACCGCGCGGCAGTTGGTGAACGAAGCAGAAGATACAGTTGTTGCCGCACAGCTTCGGTTGAGGGTGCGGCAGCTGGAGGCCAAGCGGCTCCCCGCTGTCGTGCTCGATGTCAAGCTCCCACAATTCGCCATCGGCACGCTCAACCTCGATCTGTAGCAATTCGTTGGGTTCTTCGATCATGTAATCAACCAGGTCGTTGACCTGTTCGCCGTTGACGCGAATCAGGCGATCACCTGGCTGCAGCCCCAGTTGATCGGCAATACTACCGGGCTCTATGGAAACAATTTCGAGCATAACGCGACCTGGGCAAAGACTTACGATTTATAGCTTAATCTTAATCCTCAGCAAAGACAAAGGCCCCCAACCGGTATTTCCGGCGAGGGACCTTTGGCGCAAACGGTTCCAGCATTCAGGGAAGGAATCAGTCCCTGCCACCATGCAGGCGGAAGTTACCGTCAGCTGAGGTAATAGACGTGATGGCGTGTTTGTAAAGCAGCAGATCGCCGCTGCTGTCGACCAGCACACAGAAGCTGTCAAAAGACTTGATGTGGCCCTGCAGTTTTTCACCGGACATCATGGCGATGTCAACAAGCACGCGTTCCTTGCGGGCCTGGTTAAGATATTGATCCTGAATATTGAAAGGGGACTTAGCCATAACAACCTCTCCTTTTTTAGATGGCATGAAAATTTTCAATCAACTTCTGGATTGTAACAAAGTCACCGGATGATTCAAGCCAAATTATCGATTTATCTTTACGAAACCATGTTACCTGTTGTTTTGCATAACGCCGTGTACAACGCTTCAGATCTTCCACAGCTTCATCACGGGTTATTTCGCCACGCAATAGCGCAAATGCCTGTCGATAACCGATGGTCCTGAATATCTTCAACCCGGGATCATATCCGGCCTGCAAAATCAGCTCTGCTTCTTCGAGCAGGCCTTCCTCCAACATCGCCTCGGAACGACGGTCGATCCGATCGTAAAGAATTTCTCGATCACAGGTCAGGCCAATCTTCAAGGTTCGGTAATGGTCTGTATTGAAGCCGTGCTCATTCTGCAGTTCGGAAAGAGGTCGACCGGACTGGTGAAAAACTTCCAGGGCCCGGACAATTCTGATCAGATCGTTGGGATGCAGACGGGCGGCTGAGTCAGGGTCAATGCCTGCGAGTTCTGCATGCAGGACCTCACTGCCCTCATGCTCTGCTCTGTCGTGCAGCTCCTTACGCAGGGCAGGGTCGGCGCCTGGGGCATTGAGCAGCCCTTCTGTCAGGGCCCGGATATAAAGACCGGTCCCGCCAACCAGAAAGGGACGCTTGTTGCGATGACGGATATCGAACATGGCTGCTTCGGCAAGTTCGATAAACCGTGCAGCATGGAACTCCTGGTTAGGCCAGACCACGTTGATCAGGTGATGCCGGACCCGCTGCAGTTCTTCCAGGGTCGGTTTTGCTGTGCCGATGTCCATCAGGCGATAAACCTGACGGGAATCTGCAGAGATGATTTCACCGTCAAAGAATTCGGCCAAAGCCAGAGCCAGCTCCGTCTTGCCAACCGCAGTCGGACCGCAGATAACCGTCAGGGCTGGTCGCATGTCTGTATTCTCCGGCAACGTCAGCCCCTGTGAAAAAACTTCTCGACTTCGCGCTTCCCCAGACGATACATGACCGGGCGGCCGTGCGGGCAGCAACTCCCGAAATCAATCCCGGCCAGGTCTTTTAGCAACTGCTGCATTTCAATGGACGAAAGGGCCTGGTTGGCCCGCACCATGCTGTGACAGGCGATGACGGAGAGGACCCGCTCGATTTCATCATCAAGCTTTCCGGCTCGCCCGATCTCGTTAAGCTCCGCAGCAAGATCACGGACCAGCCGTTCGGCATCGACATCACCAGTCAGTGAGGGGACGGCTTTGACAGTGAAAGAGCGGCCGCCAAAAGCTTCCACTTCAAAGCCGAGCCGGGCAAAATCATCAAGATGTTCTGCCAGGATTGCCGCCTCACGATGTTCAAGTTCGATAACAACCGGGAAGAGCAGGTTCTGGCTTGCTATGCCATCCATGGTCAACTGCTTGCGCAAACGTTCGAAACCTATGCGTTCATGGGCAGCATGCTGGTCAACCAGGACCAGCTCTTCACCAGCCTGGCAAACCAGGTAGCTATTGAGATATTGCCCTATCAGACGCCAGCCATCGGGCATCGCAGGAGATTCTGACCCTGCAGACCACCCGGTCATGTCCCCTTTGACAGTGGATATGGCAGAGATTGCCGGTGTGCCGGCGACCTTTTCATTGAACGCGCTCAGTGACTCCTGAATGCGTGAAGCGTACTGATCAGGCTCTGGACCTGGTGGCGGCACAGTCGGCGAAGGTCTGTGATAAGACATTTCGCTGACCGGAGCGACACGTGCAAAGGTTCCTTCATGCAGTCTATCCCGAAGCGCGGAAACTATAAAATCATGAACCTGTTGCTGGTTGCGAAAGCGTACTTCGTGCTTGGTCGGGTGAACGTTGACATCCACAGTTTCCGGAGGCATGTCAATAAAGAGTACAGCAATCGGGTAGCGGCGCTTCTCCAGCAAAGTCCGGTATGCCTCGAGAATCGCATGCTGGACAACCCGGTCGCGCACGAAGCGGCCGTTGATGTAGGTGTAGATCTGAGCAGTCGTGGAGCGGCTGACACCTGGCGTACCGAGCAGGCCGACCAGCATCTCGCCATTTCCGGAGTCAGCGTCGACCGGGATCAAGTCTCCGGCAATCTGTCGGCCGAGCATGACAGCAACCCTTTCCTCGAGTCGGTTGTGCCGGTAGGCGTCCAGGATGTTGCGCCCGTTGTGTGACAGTCGAAAGTGAATGTCGGATCGTGACAGCGCCAGGCGGGAGACGACATCGGCAATGTGACCAAACTCGGTTTCCTCCTTGCGCAGGAACTTGCGCCGCCCCGGGGTGTTGAAAAAAAGGTTGCGCACCTCGACGACCGTCCCCGGCGCAGCGCCAATCGCCTCGGCCTGGCGAATCGTGCCGCCCTCAGCATAAATCTGCCAGCCTGAGTCATCATCGATTGAGCGGGTCGTTAATCGCAGGCGGGAGACCGAAGCTATGGCGGGCAGTGCCTCACCACGAAAACCCATGGTGTGCAAGGCAAAGAGATCGTCGGCACTTCTGACTTTGCTGGTGGCATGTCGTTCAAGACAGAGGAAGGCATCATCCTTCTTCATGCCGTGGCCATTGTCGGTCACCCTGACTAGGCCCTTGCCGCCTTTTTCAATGTCGACAAAGACCTCGGACGCAGATGCATCGATTGCGTTCTCGATCAATTCCTTGACGACGGAGGCCGGGCGCTCAACAACTTCACCGGCGGCGATCTGGTTGGCAAGGTTTTCCGGAAGAATTTGGATTCGGTTATTCATATGCTTCAAAAAAGAAAGAATTGATACTGCCAAAAAAATGGCAGAGAACCGTCACACACAGACTAAGCGCCGAGCTAATTATCCAAGAGCAAATCTCTCATCAGCAGAACGTCCAAAATAAACGATTTTACTCGGTGTCGTGGAGGCTTTGCGGCAAACAGCTCGCTACCATATTTTTAATGTTAACAGAGGAAGCAATGAAAGGTTAACTCCCCGGTCAAAAAAAAATGGCCGGTATCCCGGCCATCTGCTACCCGAAATCATTTCTTCTGTTCAAGCTTGTCAAGCATGCTGTCTATTTCGTCCAGCTCCTCTTTGACCCTGTCACGGGGTGTTTCAACAATCGCCTGTTGCAACAAGCCGAGATCCCCGGCCACACTGTGGGCAATGCGATTATCGACTACTTTCATTTTGCAGAGATAGGCCTCAAAAAGACAGTTATCACTGATCGTATTGACCAGACGCGGGACACCACCGGCATAACGATGGACCAAAGGGATCACTTCATCATCGAACAGCACCTGTCCTGCTCCGGCAATCTGCAGGCGATGCTTGATGTAAGAGGTCGTCGTCTCCACGGTCATTGACTTGAGAGTATACTTGACTGCGACCCGCTGCGCCAACGGCTCGTCCAGGGCCAGGCAGTCTTCCAGCTCCGGCAGGCCGAAGAACACGATATTGAGAAGTTTTTTTCCCGGCACCTCCAGATTCAAAAGGCCGCGGAACTCTTCCATAAGTGCGCGGCTCTGTAACATCTGCGCTTCATCAATAAGCACTACGGCGCGCCTGCCCTCACCCTCGATTTCCAGTAGCCTGGTGTAGAGCTGCTTAAGAAGCTTGAGACGGTCACCGGCAGGGTCCTTGACGCCCAGTTGCAGAGCAATCCTGGTCAGAATCCATTCCGGGGTAATCCCGGAGTGCACCATGACCAGCAGCGAGGACTCATAGCGGTCTTCTGGCAGGTTGTCGAGCATGCGACGGGCCAGAGTTGTCTTCCCTGTACCGACATCACCGACCAGGACAGCAAGACCCTTGTTTGAATCGACGGCATACATCAGTCTCAGCAACGCCTGACTGTGTTGATCGCTGTTGTAGTAGAAACGGGCATCAGGCGCGTTGGAGAAAGGTTCGCGCTCGAGCCCGTAATGTTTAAGGTAACTCATAAACTTCCTTTAAATCTCTTTCTAGACGTAAGAAACCCGGTCGCGATCACCTTGCGGACCGTCATCATCGGAGTTGCCAAGGCCCAACTCACGGCGCAGGTTTTTGATCAATTCAGAGACGTTGCGGAAAAACGAATCCTTTTCGGCCACCAACTGAAAAATTTCCAGGGCCTCAAGAAGCTGGCCGTTCATCTGGTAAAGCATGCCGAGTTCAAAGTTCAGGGCCATGCGGCTCTCGTCATTGAGGTTGTCCATGGCCAGACCTTTCTTGAAGGACTCCATGGCCGACTCCATTGCACCCACTTCGCTATGGCACTGACCGGTCAGGGTTATACAGTCGATTGCGCGGGACGGATCTTGTGAAGCTTTGTCAAACTCGGCAATTGCATCATCGTAAAGCCCCATTTCCTTATAGGCAATCCCGAGGTTGAAATGTGACTCCGTATCTGCCGAATCGAGTTCCGAAACGGTTTTCTGAGCAAGGTCTTCATCGACCAGAGTGTCTGCATCAAGAGAATCCAGGACGCCTGTCGCTTCAAGCAGATCATTCTCCCGAAGATCCGCCATGAGATCAACGAAATCCGAGCTCTCCGACGCTTCTTCTGCGGTCTGCCGCTCCTGGTTGATCTGGTCCATCTTGGCATGCAGTTCGGGTAGATCGGGGAAGGACTCCAACAGCGTCTGGACAACCCTGGTGGCATCATCAAACAGCCCCTGCTGCAGATAGAACTGGGCCTCTTCTAGCTCTTCCACTTCTTCGCGTTCTGCCAGTATCTCCAGGCCTTCAATCTCCTCAAGCTGCTCGAGCTTATCGATTTCCTCTAGGTCCTCCAGGTCATCAGGCTCTAGAAGATCATCTGGCTTAGCTTCTTCCTCCGTAACTCCTGCAGCCGAATCCTCAGCGAAATAATCGTCGAAATCAAGGGCTAGTTCTCCCATGTCGTCAAAGTCGATCTCCACTTCCATTTCGACATCATCGTCTTCAACCGGAACGCTTTCAGATTCCATCGTGGCATCAACTGATTCAGCACCCGGGGCTTCGAGTTCAAGATCAAGGAGAACATCTACAGCCGAAACCTTTTCAGCCTGTAGATCTGGTGCCGTTGTCTCAACATCAGGTGATGGGACTTCGATATCGGGGTCCGCATCTTCACCGTCCATGTCCAGCTTTTGTACATCATCAATCGCCAGGTCGAAGACCGCATCATCAGCCGTCTCCTCGGCAACAGTGGACGCTGCGGCAGTAGCACCCTGATCATCGAGATTCGGCGTAGCACCAACCGTCTCGTAAATAGCCGCAAGCGTACCGGAGACAACGACGTCATCGGGTAGCGATTCTTTCAGCTCTTCGTAGAGACCCTTGAGGGTGGCAGTCCTGCCAGCCTGAGAAAATGCATCTTTCCAGCTTTCAAGGCGGTCGCGGGCACGCTCCAATTCACCGAAATCAATACAAACACGCACGTAATACTCACGGAGATCAAGATCTCCCTGGTTAATTTTCAGAAGATGTTTGAGAGTGAGTCGAGCATTGGCAAAGTCCTGGCTGGCAACGTAAGCGTCAGCCAGGGAGCGGTTTATTTCCAAGTCTTCAGGGGAGTGCTTGAGCAGATCCTTCAGAACCGATATGGCCTTGTCGGCTGCGCCATTGCCAACCAAAGCGTTAGCCAGTGGCAGGCGTGACGGCCCCTCTTCCGGACAGATGTCCAGAAAGTGTTCGTAAAGTTTTATGACCTTTGCATGTTCCCCTTTCTCAGAAAGGGGGGCAATCAGCTCCTGGAATTTTTCCAAGGCCTGATCGTTCTGACCGATGGTCATGTAACATTCTGCAACCTTGGCGAGGACATTAAGATTGCCCGGATCCAGTTCGGCCATCTTTTCCAGGACTTCGATGGCTTCCTGGTGCATCTGGTTCTTCTCATAGAACGAGATAAGGTTGCGATACTCCGTCAGGGCGTTGCCAATCAGCCCCTGTTTTTCGTTCAGTTCCGCCAGACGATAGTAGATATCGACGCGAGACGACTCAATCTTCTGCATCTGCTTGAAGACCGCAATCGCCTTGAGATAAAAGCCCGTCTCCGTATAATGCCTGGCAACGACTTCGTATTCTTTCAGCGCGTCCTCATTGCG
>JAFDBW010000255.1 GCA_019313105.1 Deltaproteobacteria bacterium
AGGCGTGGTCGACGCCTTTGCACCGGTCGGGGTGCAGGGCGAGAACTGGCCACCGGTCATGCCGTAGATGAAGTTCTTCATCAGGACATAGGTCATGTCGATGTTGCGGCGACAGTCATGCATGGAGTGGTTGCCGCCAATAGCAGTCCCGTCGCCGTCGCCGCCGCAGCAGATAACAGTCATTTCCGGTTTTGCCATCTTAACGCCGGTGGCAAATGCAGCAGCACGGCCATGGGCTGTGTGCAGGGTGCAGGCATCCAGATAACCGGGGAGGCGGCTGGCGCAGCCAATACCGGAGACGATAGCGGTGTTCTTGCGATCAAGTTCGCAGGTATCCATGGCCCGGATCAGGCCCTTCATAACGATGCCGTGACCGCAGCCGGGGCACCAGATGTGCGGCAGCTTGCCTGGACGAATCGACTTTTCGTAATCGTAAGCCATTAGAAGACCTCCTTAACTTTGGCCATGATCTGCCCGGGGTTGATCGGCTCGCCATCGACCCGGCCCTCATGGACCACAACACAGTTGCCTTTGGCAACGCGTTCAACTTCAAAGACCATCTGGCCAAGGTTCATTTCGGCAACCACGATGGCTTTGGCCTGTACCGCCAGCTCGGCAGTCCGTTTTTCGGGGAACGGCCAGAGGGTGATGGCGCGGAACATGCCGGCCTTGATCCCTTCCTTGCGCAGTTCGTTGACGGCATAGCGGGCGGAACGGGAGGTCGAACCGAAGGCCCAGATGATAACCTCGGCATCTTCGGTCATGAATTCCTCGTATTTCTCGATGTCAGCGACATTGTCCATGACCTTGGCAATCTGACGGCGCTCTTCCGCCTCAACCAGGCTGGCCTTGGTGGTCGGGAAACCGTCATCTGCCTTGTTCAGGCCCGTGACATGGTACTTGTACTCGGAACCGAAGGCAGCGAGAGGCGGAATCTGGCCTTTGGTTGCATCGTAGGGTTTGTAGTCTTCAGGGCCGACCGAAGGAGCTTCGCGATCGATGACTTCCAGTTCGCCCGGCTCGGGGAACACGATGCGCTCGCGCATGTGGCCGACGATCTCGTCGAACAACACCTGGACCGGCATGCGGTATTTCTCGGCCAGGTTGAAGGCACGGACCGTCTCGGTAAAAATTTCCTGACAGGAGTTCGGGACCAGGGCAATGGCCGCATGGTCACCGTGGGTTCCCCACATCGCCTGCATGACATCGGACTGGCCGGGGCCGGTCGGCATGCCGGTCGAAGGACCACCACGCATAACGTTGATGATCACGCAGGGAACTTCAGCGATGCAGGCATAGCCGATCAGTTCCTGCTTGAGGGAGACGCCGGGACCGGAGGTCGCGGTGATCGACTTGGCACCGGTCAAAGAAGCGCCGATGACCGACGCCATAGCACCGATTTCGTCTTCCATCTGAATGAATTTGCCGCCGACCTTGGGAAGTTCGACTGACAGAACTTCTGCGACCTCGGTCGAGGGGGTGATGGGGTAACCACCGAAGAACTTGGCGCCGGCATAGACTGCACCCATCGCACAAGCTTCGTTCCCCTGTAACAGAGCAACTTTCTTAGCCACGTTCACTCTCCTTGTATAGAAATGGGTCGTTTATTCGTCATGGACCTTGATAGCGAAGTCAGGGCAGAGCAGTTCACACTGCATGCACTTGATGCAGTCTTCCGGTCTTGGGGCGGTGACCAGGAAGACGTCCATCTCCAGGACATCCTTCGGGCAGAATTCGACGCATATGCTGCAGCCTTTGCAGTTGCGCTCGATGATTTCGAGTCTTGCACCACTCATTCTGGTTCGTCTCCTTTGGGCTTGAATTTTCGCTGAAAAAAGCAGATTTTGCGGCGAAAAGATATCACAAGTGGCAAAGCTAAGCCACAAGAATTTTTGTATACAGTATATTTTTTCGGCGGGTTTATTCAGGCTTAAAAAATACCCGCAATCTATGCGAAATTACAGTCCGGATAAGCAAGAAGGGCAATGTCGCCATTGCCCTTCTTTTGGGTACGACGTAAAGAGTATGAGCTTACAGGAGGCCCATCTTCTCGAGATCGGCAATCAGTCCCTTGACCGCGTTAACCGAGTTGTCCATCAGGGCCTGCTCGGTTGCGTCAAGCTTGAATTCAACGATCTTCTCAACACCACCGGCGCCGAGTACACAGGGGACGCCGACGTAGTAGCCGTCAACACCGAATTCACCTTTGAGCAGGGCGCAGGTTGGCAGGACGCGCTTCTGATCTTTGAGAACCGACTCGGCCATGGCAATCGCTGCAGAAGCCGGGCTGTAGAAGGCACTGCCGGTCTTGAGCAGGGCGACCACTTCGCCGCCGGCGGCCTTGGTGCGCTCAACCATGGCGGTCATGACTTCTTCAGCCTTGGCTGCACTGCCATACTTCTGCTCGAGGAGTTCCATGACCGGAATGCCCTGAACGCTGGCATAGCGGACCAGGGGAACCATAGTGTCTCCGTGGCCGCCGAGGGTCATCGCGGAGACGTCCTTGACGGATACACCGAGTTCCCAGGCGATGAAAGCCATGAAACGGGCGGAATCGAGAACGCCAGCCTGACCAAAGACGCGCTCAGGCGGGAAGCCGGTAACCTTCTGGCACAGGGTCACCATGGCATCGAGAGGATTGGAGATGACGATGACGAAAGAGTCCGGAGCGTTGTCACGGATACCTTCGGCAACCTGGGTCATGATCTTGGAGTTGACTTCGATCAGGTCATCGCGGCTCATGCCGGGCTTGCGGGGCAGGCCGGCGGTGACGATAACAACGTTGGCACCAGCGATATCCTTGTAGCTGTTGGTGCCGGTGCAAGACACGTCAAAGCCGTCGATCGGAGATGCTTCGGCCAGGTCGAGGGTCTTGCCCTGGGGCATATCCTCAACTACGTCGAACATGACCACGTCACCCAATTCACGCAGGCAGGCCAGCTGAGCCAGCACGCCACCAATCTGTCCACCACCAATCAGTGCAATTTTTGGTCTCGCCATTTTTCTCTCTCCTTAGGATAATTGTTGAAATAAAAGTGTGGGACGGGGCCTACGGCTCCGTCCCATCCTTACACTCGTTAAATGCTGTCGATAATTGCGTTCAGAGTTGCGCTCGGCCGCATGGCCTTGTCGGCCAGGACCGGATCCGGGCGGAAGTAACCACCAACGTCAACCGGGGAACCCTGGCAGTCGATCAACTCCTGGTCGATCTTCTTAGCATTCTCAGTAAGCTTCTCAGCGGTCGGGCCGAACTTGGTTTTCAACTCAGCGTCCTTATCCTGGGCGGCCAGAGCCTGAGCCCAGTAGAGGGCGAGATAGAAGGAGCTGCCGCGGTTGTCGAGTTCTTTAACCTTGCGGGAAGGCAGCTTCTGATTTTCAAGGTACATGCCGATGCCTTCATCGAGGGTTTCTGCGAGGACGGCAGCCTTGGGGTTGTTGTCTGCAGAAGCCGCCTGCTCCAAAGACGGCACCAGGGCGCAGTACTCACCGAGCGAATCCCAGCGGATGTGACCTTCCTTGAGGAACTGCTGTACGTGCTTGGGAGCAGAACCACCCGCGCCGGTTTCGAACAGGCCACCGCCTGCGATCAATGGAACGATCGAGAGCATACGGGCCGAGGTACCGAGTTCGAGGATCGGGAAGAGGTCGGTCAGGTAATCTCTGAGCACGTTGCCGGTGACCGAGATGGTGTTCAGGCCTTTGCGCACGCGCTCGAGGGAGAATTTCATCGCATCAACCGGGGGCATGATGCGAATATCCAGGCCGGTGGTGTCGTGCTCGGGAAGGTACTTGTTGACTTTTTCGATGATCTGCTGGTCATGGCCGCGCTTTTCATCGAGCCAGAAGATAGCGGGTTCACCGGAAGCCTTGGCGCGGTTCACGGCCAGTTTGACCCAGTCCTTGATCGGAATGTCCTTGGTCTGGCTGGAGCGGTAGATGTCGCCGGTGGAAACCGGCTGCTCCATCAGAACGGTGCCATTGGAGGCAACGACCTGGAACTTGCCGTTCGAAGGAGCTTCGAAGGTCTTGTCGTGTGAACCGTACTCTTCGGCTTTCTGGGCCATCAGGCCGACGTTGGCGACGCTGCCCATGGTGGCCGGGTTGAACTGGCCGTTGCGGTTGGCGTCTTCACAGATCTCGCGGTACATGGTGGCGTAACAGCGGTCAGGAACCATGGCGATGGTGTCCTGCAGTTCGTCCTGCAGGTTCCACATGCGGCCGCCGTCACGGACAACGTTCGGCATCGAAGCATCAACGATGACGTCGTTCGGAACATGCAGGTTGGTGATGTTCTTGCGGGAGTCGACCATTGCCAAAGCAGGGCCGGTCTCGTAGCAGGCGTTGATGTCAGCTTCGATCTCAGCCTTTTTGTCGGCCGGAAGCTTGTTGAGCTTGGCGAGGATGTCAGCCATGCCGTAATTGGGGTTTGCGCCGATCTCTTTAAGGGTCGCTGCGTGCTTCTCAAGAGCATCCTTGAAGTATACTTTGACGCAGTGACCGAACATGATCGGATCGGAGATCTTCATCATGGTGGCTTTGAGGTGCAGGGAGAGCAGGACGCCCTTCTCTTTGGCCTCTTGCGCGGTCTTGGCATAAAACTCTTGCAGTTTGGCGACCTTCATGACCGAGCTGTCAAAGACTTCGCCGGCCTGCAGGGCAACTTCTTTCTTGACC
>JAFDBW010000256.1 GCA_019313105.1 Deltaproteobacteria bacterium
CAGGCCGGCCGCTACCTGCCGCAGTACATGGCGGTGCGCAAGAAGGTGACCTTCCTCGAGCTGTGCAAGACGCCGGAACTGGCCGCCGAGGTGACCATTCAGCCGATCGACTACCTGGATGCCGATGCGGCGCTCCTTTTCTCCGACATCCTGACCCCTGTGGAGCCAATGGGACTGAAGCTTGACTTTGTGCCCGGTCCGGTGTTCGAGAACCCTGTGCGTACCGAGGCCGATATCGATGCCCTGCGTATCCCGGTGATGGAAGAAGACGTCCCTTATGTCCTCGAGAAGATCAAGATCCTGCGTCGCGAGTTCGAAGGCCGCGTTCCCCTGATCGGTTTCGGCGGCGCTCCTTTTACCCTAGCCTGCTACATGGTTGAAGGGAAGGGGAGCAAGGACTTCGCCCAGATCAAGCGCATGATGTACGGAGCGCCCGTGCTGTTTGCCAAGCTTATGGAAAAGATCACGGAGATGGACCGTCAGTACCTGAACGCGCAGATCAAGGCCGGTGCCCAGACCATCCAGATCTTCGACACCTGGGGTGGCATCGTCTCACCCCTCGATTATGAGAAATTCATCCTGCCCTATACCAAGAAGCTGATTGACGGCCTCGACCGCAGTGTGCCGATCATCCATTTCGTCAAGGGTGCCGGCACCATGCTCGAGACCGTTGCCAAGGCCGGGTCGGATGTCATGGGCCTCGACTGGCATGTCAATCTCGGCAAGGCCAGGGATGTCATCGGCCCCGATATTGCCGTACAGGGCAACCTCGACCCGACTGTCCTCTATGCGCCGAAAGAGCACATCGAGCGCGAGGTCAAACGCATCCTCGACGAGAATGCCGGCCGACCGGGCCATATTTTCAATCTCGGCCATGGTATCCTGCCGACGGTTGACCCCGAGCACGCCAAATTCATGGTCGAATGCGTGCACAAGCATAGTGGTAAATAACCAGAGCGAGGCGCGAAGTGCGAGGCGAGAATAACCAGCCCCCAGCCCCCAACCCAGAGCCGTTGGTGTCTCTCGAGAAACCAACGGGCCTTGTCCTGTTGAATATGGGCGGACCTGACTCATTAAAAGCGGTCCGCCCGTTCCTGTACAATCTGTTCTCCGACCGGGAGCTGATCCAGCTGCCGGCCGGAGCTCTTCTGCAAAAGCCGTTCGCCTGGATGATCAGCCGGATCAGGGCACCAAAGGTCAGGGTTAACTATGCTATGATCGGTGGCCGGTCACCGCTTCTGGAGTGGACGGAGAAGCAGGCGCAGGGTGCTGCGCGGGAACTTGGCGAGCAGGTCAAACCATACGTGGCAATGCGTTACTGGAAGCCCCGCGCCGAAGAGTGCCTGCGCCGGATGAAGCAGGACGACATCAAGCAGGCTGTTGTGCTCTCGATGTATCCGCATTACACCAACGCGACCACCGGCAGCAGTATCAAGGATTTCGAGGCGATCGCGGCGCGGATCTACCCGGAGCTGGAATACACGGTCATCCGCGAATGGTATGACTGGCCGGATTATCTCGATGCTCTTGCTAACCGGATCCGTGAGGGGTTGGAAAAGTTTCACGAACTGGTCCGCGAGGAAATTCCGATTCTCTTCTCGGCCCACGCCCTGCCACAGAAGTTTATCGATGAAGGCGATCCATACCTCGACCATGTCCTCTGTACAGTGCGAGGAGTCATGGAGCGTTTCGAAGGGCACCCCTGGAAACTCGGTTTCCAGAGCCGGACGGGCCCAGTGCAGTGGATGGAGCCGGATACCCTGGCTGTGCTCGACCAGCTCGGTGCAGAGAAGGCCCCGGGCGCATTGATCGTGCCGATCTCGTTCGTTTAGGACCATATCGAAACCCTGCAGGAGATCGACTTCGAATTTCGCATGCATGCCGAAGCGATTGGACTGCCGCGATTTGAACGCACACCGTCGCTGAATGACAACGCGGATTTTCTTCAGGCCCTCGCTTCGCTGGTGCGCAGTCACCTGGAAGAATCCAGATGATTCCCTGCAGGCACTGTGGAGCAGAGTTCGACCCAGACAATCTGCCGGGCGGTACGGAGATCGAGGCCGGCATGATCCTCGCAAGGGAACGCTACGGTGACGATGGCAAGGTCTGCGCGAATTGCCTGGCCAGTCGCGGCCGGCTGGCGATGATGTACGATCCGACCCGCCACAACTGAATCAATATTATGTGCATCAGGGTGCACGGAGAGACAGCCAACTACTTAAGAAGGCCGACTCAATATTGAAACGGCCTCAGATTGTTGAGAAACCCCGCAGGTGGCGCGGGTTTTTTTCTTTTTACCTGGCAGGATGAGTTTCTATTGAGCTTGGTGCAACAGATATTTAATCTGTTGCCCTCTCAACCAGGTTCGAACAAATCCTTCTTCGAGCAGACTTTGTCCGCACCGGACCCACAACAAAAAACGCATCTCCCACAGCTTTACCCCCGAACTCTAAGAAAACTCTCATTCCCCTGTAATCAATGATCTCTTTAGCCTTTTAGGTGGCCATACTGTAAAATATAATGACTGTGCTATCATGTTTACATGAGACGCCTCCAGTGCCGGGGCCACTACAAGCCGAAGAAGATATTTTATGTACCTTTTGCTGGAAAAGATAGGTTCGGGAACGCTCGAGTTTCTCGAGACCTCAGGTCGCATGGGGATGTTCCTGATGCGCGCCTTGACGAGTATGTTCCAGATGCCGTTCAAGGTGAACCCGGTGGTTCGCCAGGTTCATTTTATCGGCGCCCGCTCGGCATTCGTTATTCTCTTCACCGGCCTCTTCACCGGCATGGTCCTTGGACTGCAGGGCTACTACACGCTGCGTAAATTTGGTTCCGAGGGCTTCCTCGGCTCGGCTGTCGCCCTGAGCCTGATCCGCGAACTTGGGCCTGTACTGACCGCACTCATGGTCATCGGCCGAGCCGGTTCGGCGATTTGCGCCGAGGTGGGCATTATGCGCAACTCCGAGCAGATTGATGCTCTGGAGTGTATGGCGGTTGATCCTTTCCGCTTCCTGATCGCACCAAAGCTGTTGGCCGGGATAATCGCCATGCCATTGCTGACTGCGATCTTCGACGTTATCGGCATCCTCGGCGGGTACCTGGTCGGGACCGGCCTGTTCGGCATCAATCCTGGCGCATATTTTCAGGGGATGTATACCAGCGTGGTCTGGGCCGATGTAGAAATGGGCCTGGTCAAGTCGCTGGTGTTCGGTTTGCTCATGGTCTGGATTGCTGCCTGCAAGGGGTTTTACCTGCATATGGAGCGCTCGGGAGGCTTCGGCGCGGAAGGGGTCAGCCGGACAACAACAGATGCGGTGGTGCTCTCTTCGGTCAGTGTGCTGGTATGGGATTATCTGATCAGCGCATTGCTATTGTGACGATGGCAATGCTGATGGAACTTTTATGATGAGTAATCAGGACGATCATAATCCCCCCGTAGTTATTGAGCTCGCCGGCGTCGAGAAGTCTTTCGGCCGCCAGAAGGTTTTGCGAGGAGTCAATCTGCAGGTTCGCGAAGGCCGGACCTTGGTGATCGTTGGTGCGAGCGGGCAGGGCAAAAGCGTTATCATCAAGCATATGCTCGGCCTGGTCCGGCCCGACCAGGGTGAGGTCAAGGTTTTCGGTCGTGACATAAACCGCCTCAATCGCAAGCAGAAGGACGAGGTCCGAGAGAACTTCGGTGTTCTTTTCCAGAATGCCGCGCTCTTTGATTCGCTGAATGTCTACGACAATGTCGCCCTGCCTCTGCGTGAAAGGACCCGGCTCAATGAAGACGAGGTGCGCGAGGGAGTCATGGCGAAGCTCGGCCTGATGGGACTGCAGGAAGCGATTAATAAATTCCCCGCGCAACTTAGCGGCGGCATGCGCAAGCGCGTCGGCCTGGCCAGGGCTCTGATGCTGCAGCCGAAAATCGTTTTTTTCGATGAACCAACGACTGGCCTGGATGCACACAAGAGCAATGAGCTCTACCGGCTCTTTTACCGGACCCAGCAGCAGCTCGGCTATACTGCCGTGATCGTCAGTCACGATGTGCCGAAAATTTTCAAGCTGGCTGACGAGGTGGCTCTGCTTGCAGAAGGTCAGATTCAGGGGTGCATGTCCCCGGAGGATTTCCAGTTGTCCGAGCAGCCGACGATCAGAGCCTTTGTCGAAGAGACCATGGGACATCTCTATTCAAGTGACAGAGAGGAGAACGGTTTATATGCGCAGGTTTAATGTTGAAATGGTTGTCGGCCTCTTCATGATCGCCGGTTTTCTCTGTTTCGCATGGCTGTCGATACAGTTGGGGGATATAGATGTCTTTGGCCCGAAGACCTACACTGTCACGGCAAAGTTTGGCTCGGTCTCCGGTCTGAAAGACGGTGCGATTGTCGAGATCGCTGGTGTCCAGGTGGGCAAGGTGACTGATATCACTTTCGATCCGGAGGACTACGAGGCGGAAGTCGTCATGTCGATAAACCAGGGTGTCATCCTGCAGGATGACAGCATCGCGTCGGTCCGTACCGCCGGGATCATCGGCGACCGCTACATCGATATCTCGCCGGGAGGTTCTGACGAGCTGCTCGGTGATGGCAGCCGCATCTACGAGACCGAGTCGGCGATAAATCTCGAAGAACTTGTAAGCAAGTACATCTTTGAAAAAAACTAAAGCCGTTTCTTTAGAAACCAACTTTGCAGGAAGGCATTGATGCCCGTTATAAGTCGAATCATACTGCTCCTGGCGGTCTTTCTCTTCGTCGGCACGAATCTGGCCTGGGCTGAACAGGAAGAAGATGGCACCGCCGTGCCCTCAGCCACAACCCAGGCCCAGGTAGACTGGACGGAGTTGGACGAGGATGATCAGGAACTGAAGGTCTGGGACCCGCTGGAGCCTTTCAACCGCGGCATGTTCTGGTTTAACGACAAGCTTTATTTCTACCTGTTGAAGCCGGTCGCGAAAGGTTATCGTTTCGTTGCCCCGGAACCGGTCCGTGAATCTGTGAGCAACTTTTTCCGCAATCTTGCAACACCGGTCAGGTTCCTGAACTGCCTGTTGCAGGGCAAAGGTCACGACGCTGCCAGTGAACTGGCGTTGTTCATGATCAATACCACGTTCGGTATAGTGGGCCTGTTTGACCTGACCCCGGATGACATGGTCAAACCGGATGCCGAGGATTTTGGGCAGACGCTGGCGCGCTATGGCACGTCTTCCGGGTTTTACCTGGTCCTGCCGGTTTTCGGACCGTCGAATGCCCGGGATGCAGTCGGCCTGGCTGCTGATTCACTGACCCATCCGGTGCCCTCGCCCTTTTATCTGAAGATGAAGCCACTTGAAGTGGCCGGTATACAGACATACGAAACGGTGAATGAGCTTTCTCTCGACAAGGACACCTATGAATCGATCAAGAAGGATGAGCTCGACCCGTATCTTTTTGTCCGCAACGCATTTATGCAGAAACGGGCGGCAAAAGTTGAAAAATAATTATTGCTGCCGGGAACTGCCGAGGTCTGAACAATGATTATATGGTCGAAAAAAGTACTGCTGATAATCTTCGGCTGCCTGGTCTTCGGGGCGCCTCAAGCTCTTTGTGCGACATCACCGCTGGAGCAGGTCAAGGTGGCCGTGGATCAGGTGATCGAGGTGTTGCGTCAAGGTGAGCTGCAGGGCGAGGCTCGGCGCAAGGTCCTGAGTAAGCTGCTAAGGTCGCGTTTCGATTTCTTCATCATGTCCCAACGCACCCTCGGGCAACACTGGAAAAAGGCCACGGAACAGGAGCAGGATGAATTCGTCCGATTGTATTCCGAACTCCTTGAGGCAAGCTACATTGGCAAGATTGAAGCCTACACAGACGAAACGGTCGACTTTAACTCAGAAAAGATCGATGGCACCCGCGCGGTCGTCGCCACCGTTGTCCACAGCAACAATACGGATATCCCAATTGATTACAGTATGGTAAAAAAAGGCAACGACTGGTTTGTCTATGATGTGGTGGTCGAAGATATCAGCCTGATCAAGAATTACCGGAGCAGTTATGGTGAAATCGTTCGCAAAGAGGGCTATGCAGGGCTCTTTGAACGCATGAGAAAGAAAATCGCCGAACTGCATGAACAGCCTGTGTGGGCCCGGGAAAAAACATGACCGCCCTCGAACCTTTTGAAAGTGTCTGTCTTGGCGAGGAGTGTTCGTCTCGCCTCTGTAAGCAGATGAAGCGCGAACTCGGCTTCTTCAGCTTTCTCTCCGAAGGGGACCTCGGTGACGTCAGTGCCTTCTTCAACTGTCGCACCGTCAAGGCCAGGACGAATCTATGGAATGCCGGCGATTCCTGTGACTATATTGCCTTCATCATCTCCGGACGAGTCCAGATCAAGGTTGACACCGAGTTTCCCGGCAAGCAGGTCGTCGTCGGGGTGTTTAGCCGCGGCTCTGTTATCGGTTCCAGCTGTGCCGTGGACACGGCACCGCGCTACACGACTGCCACGGCCATGGAAGATTCTGGCTTGATTCTGCTTACTCACGACAACTTTAACGGGTTACTTGAGGATTATCACCCGATCGCCACCAAGCTCCTGAAAGGGATGTTGTTGTCAGAGTCGAGCCGCCTGCAAAAAGCCTACATGCGGCTGGCATCGATATTCTGATCGGCAAAAAAATGTGCAGAGAAGTATGGGATGTGGGAATCTCGCGTTGAAAAATTGAATTTGGATGCTCGGCGGCCTTGCTCGTTGTGCACAGATCGGTCAAATCAGGTAATTTCTTTGATATTCTGGTTAATAAACAGACCCCTCCTGAAACTCCCCCGTTTGAGGATGACCGCCCTAAATAGCTGATATTTAATAAAGAAACCAAAGGCGAGCCTCGACGATATCTGTTGGCTTGTTTGTTGCTCTATTAACAATCAATCTCCGAGAATAGCAAAACCGATGCGAATCGGTGACGCAAAGCCACAGGCCCCTTGAGGGTAGCTGGGTTGCCGAAGGGAAAAGCGCAAAGAATCTCTTGCTCGTCCCGGCACCCGGGACGAGCTTTTTGTGTTAAGAGCTTCGGGAAAGGGTCAGATCAATGGCAATCAAGGTCGTAGATATAATTGTCGAGAGAAAAGGTAAGATCCTCTTAACAAAAAAAGGCGACTACTGGATATTGCCCGGCGCTGAACGTGAGCCCGGTGAAGACGAGATGTAATGTCTCGAGAAAATTGTCTCTCTAGAAATTAATGATCAGATCTCTAGTATTTTCAGAAAACTTCAACAGACCATCAGAGGACTTTCCCCTTTCAGGGGAGGGGAAGTTGAAGTCTCGGCTTATATTTGGGATATCAGTAACACGAAGATGTCTGAGGTGAGGGACTGTAATGCATACTGGTTTAGCGGAGAAAGTCTCCTCTCGATAAGGCTTTCCAATATTACCTAGGACGTATTGGACGTCAATTTTTGCGAGGGGTGAGCAAGTTGGAAGTACGGATTCTGGAGAAGGATTCAGTGCAGGAAATTTTACTGCAACCGCGACGCTGGCATTAATACCACAGACAGACAAGCTGCAAAGTGGCACATCCTGTCAGGATGGGCGATTCTTATCTTGCCGGATTTCCAAAACCGTCGGAATTTACCGGGATACGTTTAATAACGGTTTTTTTAAACGGCCTTTGTCATTTCCCCACGGCGAAATCATGACAAGATCGACATGACAGCAATGACAAAAATCTCTCCAGTCAAAATATCTCCTTGGCATCAATGACTTGCCATTATGAAGTTTGAAATCCTCAGATCCTTAAGAAAATTGGTCTGGGAATTGCTCAAAAGTACCTGACTCATTTCTTCCGAAAAAAAGACCTGAAATAAAACTCCGGGTTCATTTATACAGCATCACTTTCAAACAGGACTACGCAGACAGGACCTGTATACAGATTGGAATCGAGACATCGTAGACTCAAGGCTGGAACGCCGCAAAAAAAAAACGCCTATCCGTAAAGTTCGGATACGACAAACTGGAACACGCTGGTTATACTAGCGACGTCACATCTCTTGGCTTCTTTCTGGAATCACGAATAGTCTACAAAACGGGTGTCGAACTGAATTGCGAACTTACAACACGCAGCGGAGAAATAATCCTGATAGAAGGTCGGGTGCAATGGGCTAAAAAGGGGGCCATGCGGTATAACCATATATTGAAATCAGGAATGGGCATCTATATCCTTAAGTTTTTGAAAGGCGAAGACGTGTATTCTGCTTTAGACGACTTAAAAGGAGAATCGGCTGTTTACTGATAGAGCTATACCTGAAGCACATCTGTCTCAAGCGACATAGCCACCTGGAAACAGGTGGTTTTTTCATTTTTTTTCACTCTTTCAACTACAATCAAGTTCCATACGGTTCTTATGGATTCGGACTTTCCTGAATTGAATGACGAATCATTTGAGGGTTTACTAGACTCCATTTACAATACAAGCCCCAACCACCCAAAATAAACCGGGCCGGGTCTGAATGACCCGGCCCGGTTGGTGTATTCTGATAGTTCCCTCTCCCTCGTTTGGTCAAAGACCCTGTTCCTGAAGCTTTTCCAGCAACGCCTTCTGCTCGGCACTCAGGTGGTGTGGTACGTCGACTTCGATGACCGCGTAGAGATCACCGGCCTCTTTGCCAGGTCGTCCGGGGACCCCAAAGCCTTTTAATCTGATCTTGCTGCTGCTCCGGGTGCCGGGCTTGAGCTTGATGCGCTTGGTTTGCTCAAGGGTTTCGACCTCAACCGAGGTGCCGAGGCATGCCCCTGTAAATGGCACTTTGACGGTTGTAAAAAGGTCCTTGCCTTCACGTTGAAACCGGGAGTCTCTGGTCACCGTGATCTCCAGCATCAGATCTCCCGCCGGGCCGCCGGCCGGGCTTGCGCCGCCCTTGCCGGGGATGCGCAGCTTTTGCCCTGATTCGACGCCGGCCGGGATGCGTACCTGCAGTTGATCGACCTGGCCGTTACGCTCGAGGTCAACCCGTCGCTCGCCTCCAAGCACTGCCTGCCGGAAGGGGATCGTCAATCGCATCAGGTAATCCTGCCCCTTGACCGGTCTGTGAAAGTTCTGGCTGCCGCCGAAACCCTGCGCTCCGGCACTGCCGAAGATATGACTGAAAATATCGTCGCCGCCGCGCCCGCCAAAGCCGAATTCACGGAAAATGCTACCCAGGTCGGCGTTCCGGAAGATGTCTTCCTGCGAGAAGTTCTGGTGAAACGCTGCATCGCCGAACTGGTCGTACTGCTTCTTTTTGTCAGGGTCGGAGAGCACCGCGTAGGCTTCGGTAATCTCCTTGAAACGCTCTTCTGCGGCCTTGTCATCCGGGTTCTTGTCAGGATGGTATTTCAGGGCCAGCTTGCGATAGGCTTTTTTGATCTGGTCGGCTTTGGCAGATTTATCCAGACCGAGCACAGAATAGTAATCTTTGGCCATACGGCTTCCTTGCAAATGAATTGACAACCCTGTTTCAACAGGCGGTTATCATGCAGGCTCAATATAGTGATGCAAAGGCGACTGGTCAAGAAGCCTGATGGGTGATCTCGAATTATATTTATGAAAAGAAGGTTCCGTTACTATTGGAATGCAGCGGCCAGCCAACATCCACCGCCGACCAGCAGGGCTGCAGCCTGGGCCGGGATGGCTTGTCGCATCTCTTTTTCAACTCCCGAGGGGGAGGTGAAGGTCGATGAGCCGGTGAAGTGCATGGCACACCAGGAAGAGACCGTGGTGACGGCGATCAGAAGAGCCATGGAGTTCAGCCAGTCGAGTGAAGCATACAGCAGAACGACACCAAGCAAGCCCGTAACAAATCCGGCTATGGCACCTTTCACGGCAAAGGCCCGTCCGGGCAGCCACGGCAGGAGCAACGGCACCAGCACGGCGCCGGTGAAGACCCCGAGAAGGCCCGAGCAGATAGCAGCGCCGCCACGGCTCCATACGGCAGGAAATGAGAAGAACTGCGGGCCGATTCCGCCGAGGATAAAGAGAGCCAAAATACTCCACATGATTTGCTTGCGCATGTTGACAAGTTCAACAGGTGTCAGCACCAGGCGATCGACAAGTCCGAAGGTGACGCGACGCATCTGGGGTGTGGCATGGCAGTCATCACGCAGGAAACGCGGCAGGTCATTGCTGCGCACCGGACCGAAGACGACCTTGAAGCCACAAGCCTTGCTGACCTTATGGGAGGCGACGCCGGGGGCGCCGAGCTGGGGCACGATCAGGGTGCGGTGATTGACGATCTGGTCCAGCCCGCTGATTTGCACCCGGCGAATCATTTCGTCCGTGCCAAAGGTCCCTTTGCCGGCAGCACACCAGACGTTGACCCCTTTGGTGTCCAGGACCAGCAGCCAGAGGTCGTGGCTGTGCATGTCGCGGCGCACGATATCGAAAGTCATCTTGTAATTGGCCGTGACCAGAACCTGGCTGTCGGCAGTTGGTGAGCCGATGGCATAGAGCCCGGGTGCGATGCTGTAGCGGTTGCGGCCAAGCCCCCAGCG
This sequence comes from Deltaproteobacteria bacterium, assembly GCA_019313105.1. GTDB lineage: Bacteria > Desulfobacterota > Desulfuromonadia > Desulfuromonadales > BM103 > JAFDBW01. The sequence goes on from JAFDBW010000256.1 coordinate 10,481, forward strand.
CATCTGCCAGCGGCCGAAGATATCGGCACTTGTCAGCTTGGTTGTGATTTGCGGGACACTGCCAGCTGGGGTGTCGAGCCAGCCGCAGACGAAGGGCCAGAGCTTGTAGCCGGGGCGGTCATCAGCAACGGTTGGGCCGCAGTTGACGGTGCTGTTGATCGGTGGGCAGCAGGTGCCGGCAGGCGTGGCGGCTTGCGGACAACACGCTGCCGATTCAGCTTTTGCAGGAGGGGCGCAGCCGGTGTCGTTTACCGGGGGAGGACAGCAGGGGGCGCTCATGGAGGTCCTTAAATCTTGCGTCCGCCACACGCCTTGAGCGTGGCATGGGCATGGCGCATCATGCGTTCGGTGGTCTCCCAGCTGACGCACTTGTCGGTGATCGAGACGCCGTATTCCAGGTCTTCCAGCTTGTCAGCCATTTTCTGGTTGCCTTCCTTGAGAAAGCTTTCGATCATCAGCGAGCCGATCTTGGCGTTGCCTGCTGCGACCTGCTCCATGACATCCTGCATGACAGCTTCCTGGCGGTTGTGGTCCTTGAGTGAGTTGGCGTGGCTGCAGTCGACCATCAGAGTGGTTTTGATCCCGGCCTTGTCGAGTTTTTTCTCGGCCTGGGCAATGTCCGCGGCCGTGTAATTCGGTTTGTCGTTGCCACCGCGCAGGACGATGTGAACATCCGGGTTGCCGGTCGTGCGGACGATTGATGTCCGCCCCTCGCGGTTGATGCCTAGAAAGCTGTGCGGGTGGCAGGCAGCGCCCATAGCGTCGATGGCGATCTGCAGGTTGCCGTCGGTGCCGTTCTTGAATCCGACCGGGAAGGAGAGGCCGCTCGACATCTCACGGTGGGTCTGACTTTCAGTTGTCCGTGCGCCGATTGCTCCCCAGCTGATCGTGTCGGCCATGTATTGTGGCGTGATCGGGTCGAGCATCTCTGTTGCAACTGGCAGGCCCATGGCGGTAATGTTGAGCATCAGGCGGCGGGCAATCCCTAGTCCTTTGGAGATCAGGTGCGTACCGTTGAGATCCGGGTCGTTGATCAGGCCCTTCCAGCCGATCGTGGTGCGGGGTTTTTCAAAGTAGACGCGCATCACCAGCAACAACTGGTCATGGAGCTCGCTGTTAAGTTTTGCCAGACGTTCGGCATATTCAATCGCCGCCTTCGGATCGTGAATCGAACAGGGCCCGATGACCACCATCATACGTGGGTCACGGTTCCAGAGGATGTCCTGAACCTGCGCGCGGGATTTGGCGACGAATTCGGCATCCTCTTCGGAAAGTGGCAGGACCTGTTTGAGATCTGCGGGAGCGATAAGCGGGGTCAAGCCGCTGACATTGAGATTGTTGGTCCGAACCATGAGTTTCTCCTGAGTGTTGGATCAAAAATAGGCATTATCTCCTACAAAACGGAGAAAAATCAATAAGATTAAAGGATTTAGAAACATCATGTGATTGACACATTTCCTGATAACACGCTATAAATCAGTATTATTA
>JAFDBW010000257.1 GCA_019313105.1 Deltaproteobacteria bacterium
ACCGTGCCGGGGAACAAAGTGTCGTTCTGAGTTTATCCGGCGACGGCTGGAGTCACGGTAATCTGCATTTGCAGCAGCTGGCCGGAGTGCTGTCCGGGACGTTGGTTGATCATCGCTTCGAGCTTGCGGCGGACAGTTCAAGCGGTCAGTTCACGATGTCGGGTACGGGCAGTTACCACCCCGGGATATGGACCGGCCGATTCGAGGAGCTGATCGGCGTCGGCACGCCCTGGGGCAGTTGGGCGATGCCCGAGCCGACCACCATGCTCTGGGACGATGGAGTCATCACTGTCGACAGGCTTCCCCTGGTTGCCGATGCAGGCGCCCGCCTGCAATTCGAACTGGACAACTGGGGCTCTCCGCACCGGGCCGGCGCCACGCTGAGCTGGGCCGGGTTCAAACTCGAATGGCTGCAGCCTTTCGCCGCATTCGACAACCTCGCCGGGCAAGTGGATGGACATGTCGAGTACACCATGCACGATGGGCAGCCCTGGTCGATGAGCGGACGAGCCACCGCACATGGACAGATCACCGATGAAGATCTCGAATGGGCATATAAAGATCTCGAACTGAATTTCGACTGGGGCCAAACCGGCTTGCTGCTCACCGGCAAAGCAGGAATCGATCACGGCGAAAGCATCCAGGTCGAGGCCACCGCTAGCGGACCACCGAGATGGCAATGGCCGATCGCTGGCCTGGTGACAGAGCTGCAATGGCAGGGCCTCAAACTGTCACGTTTCAATAGGTTCCTGCGGGATACTCAGGCAGAAGGGACAAGTGAAGGCAGCCTGTTTTTCGCCCTGGACGACGATCGGCTCGAGACGGTTAAAGGACAGGCTTCAGCGATCGGCCGGTTGCTGCATGAAGAGAGGGAACTCGGCCCGCGCAGCCTGCTGCTCGACCTGAGCTGGGTGAACCGGGATTTTCAATGCAAGGCAAAAATTGCCGGGACCAAAGGCAGCCGTGCGGAAATCAACCTGACGGCAATCCAAAGACCAACTCTGGCGTGGCCGGATTCAGGTCAGATCGAACTCATGATCGACGATCTTAGTCTTGCCGCGATCGAACCTTTGCTGCCGCGAGACATCGACTTCTCTGGCGTAATCGACGGCCAGGCAGAAGGACTTTGGGGACAGGCCGGGGTCATCGAGGTGGGCGGATTTTTGAATCTTCAGCAAAGTCTGGTCAGCTGGGACAGTGACTCTGGCCAGGTCTTTCTGCCGCTTCAGAATGCCCGCGCAGAATGGAATTGGTCAGGCGATAATCTCAGCGGCACATTCGACCTGGATCTGACCGACCATGGAGACATCAACGGTTCCTGGCGTCTACCGCTTCCGGCACGTTTCCCGACCGCATTTGAACCGCACGGTCAACTACAGTTGATGGTGAATGGAAAAATGCAGGCTACTGGCATTCTTTCAGCTATCGGCCCATGGCTGATGCAGGATGTTCGCGGCGAAACCCGGATGCAGCTCGCCGTGCAGGGGACCTGGGAAAAGCCGGATTTGCGAGGGAGTCTTCTTTTTAAGGACGGCAGTGCCTACCTGCCTGAAGCAGGGATCCAGCTCGAGGAGATCCAGCTGCAGTCGGAACTGGCCGGAGACCGCCTGCAGATCAATCGTTTGTCGCTGCGTTCCGGTTCCGGCGAGTTGTCCGGTTCCGGCGAGATCCTCTTCGACCGGTGGCGGCTTGCCGGCTATCGCATGGACATAACTGGCGAAAACTTCCAGGCCGCTAACTTTCCGGAATTGCAGATGGCCCTCAGCCCCGACCTGGCTCTTACCGGCACAGCGGACCGCCTGGCACTGCAGGGGTCGGTACTGGTCCCGCTGCTGGCTATCACCGGGAGCAGAGACACGCCCGAAGTCCTGCCCAACAAAGACGTGGTCGTCATCACAACGGTCGAACAGCGCCAGGAGCTCGCTTTTGCCACCGACATCAGGGTCGACGTTAAACTCGGCGAAGAGGTCACCATGAAAACCGGCGGTGTCGATACCCGACTCGCTGGTGGCGGTACCGTAACCATGGGGCCAACCGGGGAACTCCTGGCCCGCGGCGAGATTCAGCTTGTCTCCGGTTCCTTTCGCGCGTACGGGGTCAACCTGGCCATCCGTCAGGGTGTTCTGAGCTACCAGGGCGGCATACTGACCAACCCTGACTTAAAAATTTTTGCCGCGCGTGAAGTTGGCGAGGTCCTGGCCGGGGTCCAGGTCACCGGCAACGCTGAAGCACCTGTCGTCAGCCTCTACTCACGACCGGCGATGCCCGACCGTGACATCCTCGGCTACATGCTCATGGGCCGCGCCATCCGTACCGAAAGCGAGGAGTCAGACATGTTGATGATGGGAGCCGGGTCTCTGCTGGGAAACTACGGTGGCGGGTTATCCGAACTGGGCATTACCGAGATCGACATCCAGGGTTTGTTCAGCGGCACCGGCGGCCTCCGCCTGCGGCGCAAGATCGCCGAAAAATGGGAGGTTCAATCGACCCTGGGCATTGAAAGCGGGGTCGACCTCTTCTATATCATCGAACTGGAATAACAGGGCATCAAAAACGGGGATACAAGCTTCATGGCATTGTGTGCCCGTGACCTGATGATTCTCTGCGACGGTTGCCGGTAAGCGACGGCGGCCAGCTATTCCCGGGCTGCGTCGAGCCGCTCGCGAAAACGTCTGGCCCAATAATCGAACGCGTCCTTGGTGTCCTCCCACACAGCACGAGACGCGGGCTTGCCGCCCCGGCGACTGTCCACTGCGGCAGCCAGGCGCTCACTGCTCATCGAATCGAGCAGTTCGATCTCTGCCTCGGCCCCGCCGGTTCCGATGTTGTCGACGCTCAAGGCCTTGGCGACCGGGTCGGACGGTTCGACATCGGTGATCGCTGCCCTGACGCGGATGACATTGGGCCCGGGCTGATCGACGACGGTATAGCCATCCTTGACCGCTTTGACCAGTGCATTGAGAAAATAATCGGACATTTTTTTGAGCACTGCCGGGTCAACATCACTGATCTCGGCCTCGGGACTCAGCCACACCGAAACCCTGTCGAACATCAGCGAATCATACTTTCTGAAATCGACCTTTG
>JAFDBW010000258.1 GCA_019313105.1 Deltaproteobacteria bacterium
GGCAAGACCTGGTGAACAATCTTCATCGTTATCCCCTACCGGGGCTTCGGACACTGGTTTGTCGCCCCGACCCAGCCTGCGCTGGAGAGGAGGTCATTATGGCACTGGTACTCTGTCCGGAATGTGGCGAAGAGACCCTGGATCGGCTGACGAATTGTCCGCTTTGTGACAAGCCTCTTGCAGAGGAGCAGCAGACAAGCGAAACCACCAGGCTCCTTATCTACGCGGTCCTGTTCCTGCTGGGCCTGACTGCTGCGACGCTCTGCAACACCATGGGTTACACGAGAACGGCAATTAGCCTGGCCATTGTCGGGATTATCGGCATGGTGGCGATGATCCTGAAGGTAGGCAGGAGCTGACAACGGCCGCAGAGAGTCGCCCCGTTGTGGGGCGGGGCGAATACCCGGGTGGCACTCGTTGGTACAGGGCCGGATTGTGACCAAACATTGGATGCAAAAGCTTTCTTTGCCCGTCGGCCCGACAAGAAATAACCCTTTTCTCGAATGTCCTGGTGAAGGATGATGGCGTGACTTCCTTAAAGAGCGGCGTCTTATGCTGAAAATGCCGGCATTCAATCAATCCAGCGCAGTGGGAAGCACCGCCAGGGACAGAATTGAAATGCTGCAGAAGAACAGAGAGCAAGCGGTGCAGGTGATCGAGAAGTATAACCGGTAGATTATTCCGGCACTGTGAAACAAAACAAGCGGACACCCCTGAATCAAGGAGTGTCCGCTTGTTGTTTGTGCCCGTATTGGTCGTCGAACTATGTGTGTTCGAACTCCACTTTGACGTCCTGCCGGTGTTGCGGGTCAATTTGCCAAAGGGTTCGTTTGGCAAAGCTGAAGATGCTGGCGACAATCACATCGGGAAACTGCTCAACCCGGATATTGTAAATATTGACCGACTCGTTGAGGAATTCACGGCGGTCCGCGATCTGATCTTCAAGTTCGGTAATCCGGTACCCGAGCTGCTGAAAAGACTTGTCCGCCTTGAGATCGGGGTAACGCTCAACCACCATGAATAAAGATTTCAAGGTATCGGTCAGCATGTTCTGGGCCTGGACTTTTTGCTCGTCGGTCCGGGCCTGGTTGACCATGGAGCGAGCCTTGATGACGGCTTCGAGGGTTTTCTGTTCGTGTTGCATATACCCCTCGCAGACCTTGATCAGCTTGGGCAGCTCATCGTAACGCTGCTTGAGGAGGACATCAATATTACTCCAGTTTCGCTCGATGTTATTCTTCAGAGCCACGAAGCCATTGTAGATCATGATCACATAGATGACCAAAACAGCAAGCAGAAAAACCAGGACACCGAGAACTATCAAGCCTGTCATGATGATACCTCCAAACGTTTGCAGGTTAAGCGCCGACAAACTTCAGCAAACCGTAAAGCGCCAGGCCAGCGGCACAAAGCCCCGCCAGCAGGAGAGGAATGCTGATCAGCCAGTAGTTGCGCGTCAGCTCCGCCTCGGAGGGGGTTTCGGCGATGACAAAGGGCGTGCCACGCTGTGGCGCCCGGGTGATAACGACATGTTCTTGCTGGCGCCGGCCGCCGGCGCCCTCCGCCAGGCGCTCCCTGAGTGCCACGTGCTCCGCATCGCCTCGCGCAACATCCCACTCACCTTCACTGATCCGACCGTCTCCGTCTGTATCGTAGCGGTGCAAAGCCGAACGGTCAAGCTTGAGGTCGCGCAATTTTTCCGTGGTCCGCTCACGTAAACTCTTCCGCTCCTGCCGCAACGGCCTGGCGAAGCCAAGCACATAGACCGTGGTCCCCTCGTAGATCACATTCTCGACCCATTTTTCATTGATATCGCCCTCGCTCAGGCTTACACCGTGGAAAGCCAGCGTCGCGTCTCCCGGAACGCCTGAGTGACTGACCCTGGCTTTAACGGTTGCAGATCTCGGGTCAACGGTCACCATCCCGGTACCGTCATCAAGCAGGAAAGGGACGTGTTTACTGTTGATGTCGCTGCTCAGCTTCCACTGGTTGCGACGGTCTTTTCTGTACTTGCGAACCCGGTAATACACACATGGCGACTCACTCATCGGAGCAACCAGGGCGTATTTGCGAAGAACCCGACCGTGCACCTCCACCAGGCCCATGGCAATTGAACGTATCCGGCTGGTGGGAGTATTCTCTACCCTGCGCTTGAGGCGGATAAAGTAAAACCCCGCCCAGAACAGACCCGCCGAAGCAAGAGCAGGAAAGAGTCCGGCTTTCGTCGCGTAGCGCCCCGCTGTGCGGAACACGTCTATATTGCCGACCTCGAGAAAAGCAAACGACGCCGCCAACAGGATCGATCCGAGCACAGAGGCAACCATGCCGAGCGAGATTTTTTTTGCCGGGCGATCGGGCGGTGACGGCAACCACTGTTCGGCAGACGCATCACTTCCGGCCTCTTCCCCTGGCAGATCGCCCGTTTTGATCTCTTTAACCACTTCACCCAGCCCGGGGGTTGCTTCAGCATTCCCCGAAGCGATCGCAGCGGCAAGGGCAGGCCGACCGGCTGCCGCGGCGACAGCCGCCAGGGCCGGGGCGATATCATCATCTGCAGCTTCGGGTCGATCCTGTTCGAGGTCACACATCAACCAACCGTACCGGGTCAATCGTTGCAGAGTCGCGTCCGGGTGTAGAAACTGCCCGTCAAGGCTTTTAATCTGACAGCCGGGGAGACGGCCGAGACCAAAGTCTGCATGGAGAGAGAAATGCCCAGCATACTCTTTGCAGAGTTCAACGATTGCCTGGATATTGCGCGTTGCACTCAATGTCATTCTGTCACCCAGGCCCTTGGCATTAAAGCGAGCCGGGAGGACACGGACGGCATCTATGGGACGGTTCTGATCGTCAAGCAGATACAGGTCGAGGACGGGGGTTCCTTTCAGAACGGACTCGACCATTTTTTCATTGACCATGGATGTGACGTGCCGGGAATCCTTGTATTGCCGCTGTATCGTATGACGTTTGAGAGCACGCTCTTCGAGTTTACCGGAGATATCGGCCAGAACCGCGACAACCGAGGCTCCGCGGCAGAGAGGAACGGTCCTTTCACGGCAGACCAGGTCGACCACGTCTGGCTTGACAACCAGTTCGCGCAGACGCAGGGGAGGCGCGGTCTGATCGGTCCTTTGAATCACCCAGCAGTCATAACCGTGGTCGCGCAACAGTGCCGCAAGCCGCTCCACTGCTTCACGGTTTCCCGAGCCGAGCAGAGCCTTGCCGGAGCCTGTCAGCCGGGTTCTTGCGCTGTAGGCATCCAGGCCATGATCGTTCATCAGAACACGCAGGAGTCTTTCCAGGCCGGGATTAGCCGCCGACCCCTGGCGGGCAATCAGTTGGAAGGTTTTCGATTCTTCGACCATAGGATAATTCATCTGCCAAGGGTTCTGCGTCCGCAACAGGCAAGGCTTATCCGCTCAGGCTATAGATATCTTCATGTGCAATCAACTTACCAGTTTTTCAAGGGCCTTGCGGTGGGCGCCATGCACAGGCAAAGAGGTCAATTCCTCGCCTCCGAACCAAAGCAATCCGTCGCCCTCGGCAACCAGGTCCGGGGATTCGACATCAACCTTGTAAACGGCCAACTCGAGCTTGAAGTGACTGTATGCATGGCGAACGTCACAAAGTTTGCAGGGAGCGCCCCGCAACCCCAGGTTCGCGAGTAAACGGCTTGCGACCTGATCCGGGCTCAAGTCATCAGGCACGTCAACGAACGGAAGCTCCCAAAGCCCCCCCAGAAAACCCTCGGCAGGGCGCTGTCTCAGCATCAGCACCTGGCCTTTTTTGATGATCAGGGCGGCCTGTCGACGGACCGGTACCCGTGCCTTCTTGCGAGGCAGAGGGAGCTCTGCCACCAGGCCTCTATCGCAGGCCCGGCAGAGTCTCTGTACCGGGCAGATTCCACAATCAGGTTCTCGTGGTGTACAGACTGTCGCGCCAAGGTCCATGATGGCCTGGGAGTAATCGTGCGGCCTTTCCCGGGAAGTCAGGACCTCTGCCCATGCCCAGAGCTGTTTCTCGGCGTTCCTGCCGCGCGGATCGTCCATCCAGGCAAACAGTCGAACCAGTACCCGCCTGACATTGCCGTCGAGAATCGGTGCCGGTTGATCGAAAGCAATCGCCAGGATCGCTCCGGCCGTGGAGCGACCGATTCCCGGCAGGGCGACCAGTCCGTCAAGGGAGTTCGGGAAAATCCCTCCTGATTCCTTGACAATTTTACCGGCGGTCCTGTGGAGGTTGCGGGCACGGGAATAATAACCCAGGCCGGCCCACAAGGTGATCACATCGTCCAGAGGCGCCGAGGCTAGACTTTGCACGCTTGGGAAGCGTTGCAGGAAACGCTTGTAATAAGGGATAACGGCAGCAACGGTCGTCTGCTGCAGCATGATCTCGGAAATCCAGATACGGTAAGGGTCACGGGTCTGCCGCCATGGTAGGTCACGTCCAGCTCTGCCGTACCAGGAAAGCAGAAGACGGGTGAATTCAGCAGGATCAAAAGGGAGGACCGATCGGTTAGAGGAAAGGGGAAAGGAGTGAGCGGGAGACTCCCCTTTGCTCTGTCCTCTTTCCCCTTTTCCCTTACCTCTATCCTCTTTCCTCCTGGAATTCAACCGATCTCCTTCAGCACTGACAATGTTGATTCCATCTCCTCACGGGTGCCGATCGAGATACGTACGCCATGCGCCAGGACAGGATCGCTGAAATAACGGACCAGGACCTTGCGCTGGTAAAGAGCATCATAGATCCGCTGACCATTCCGATCCGGAGAGCTGGCAAAAAGGTAATTGGCGCTTGAGGGCAGAACCGTATAACCGAACCTGGTCAGCTCATGCCTGAACCAGTCACGGGTGGCGCAGATGCGTGCGACACATTCGCCGAAGTACTCCTGGTCCCCGAGTGCCGCCACCAAGGCAACTTGGGCCAGGCGGTCAAGGTTGTAGTGGTCGCGGATCTTGTCGAGGGCAGCGATAATGTCCGGCCGGGCTATCGCCAGGCCGAGCCGCATCCCCGCAAGGGAGTAGCTCTTCGAGAGGGTCCTGGTCACGATCACATTCGGCTTGGTTTTGACCAGTTCAAGACAGTTGCTCCCGGCGAAGTCTGCGTATGCTTCATCGACCACCAGCAAACCGTCGCAGCGATCCGCCAGTGCAGCAACTTCGTCAGGAGACCAGTTCAGACCAAGGGGCGCGTTCGGACTGGTGAGGAAGAACAGTTTTCCCGGATACCGGGCAGGGAACCCGACGATCTCGCAGTCTTCGGTCAGCGGGTAGATTTTGACTGTTGCCCCCTGCACCTGGGCAAGGGTCGCATAGTAGGAGTAGGACGGATGCAGGAAGGCGATCTCTTCGCCTTCGCCGGCACAGGCCCTGATCAGGTTGTTAAGGAGTTCATCGGAGCCGTTGGCCATGATCACCCAGTCAACCGGGTAGCCATAAAGCTCCGCAGCGGCCTTGCGCCCTTCCCGGCAGGCAGCGTCCGGGTACTTGCGCAGGTCATCGCCGGTGGCCTGCCGGATTGCTTCGATCACCTTTGGTGACGGCGGGTACGGGTTCTCGTTGGTGTTGAGTTTGACCCATTCCGCCTCATCGGGCGGCTGAAAGCCCGGCACGTATCCGGCCATATCAACGATGTTCTTGCGAAGGTAGCTCATAATACACCTCAATGAATGACACCCAAGGCAATTAACGGAAAGGCGCAAAGTAAAACGGAAAGGCGCAGAGAGAACCCTTATTTATCGTTTTTCTTTGGGTCATTTTTAAAACTTTGCGTCTTTGCGTTAAATCCTTATAGCGTCGAGAACTAATACGTTTCCAGAACCTCATAGGTCGTCGTCCGTCGGGCCGGCTTAAACCCGGCAGATCTGGCAAGCTCGATGATCTCATCCTGTGTCATGCGAAAATCGACCCCGGCAGCGGCAACAACATTCTCTTCCAGCATGGTCCCGCCCAGGTCATTGGCACCAAAATACAGGGCAATCTGGGCCATGCGCGCCCCCTGGGTGACCCAGCTGGCCTGGATATTCGTTACATTGTCGAGAATCACCCTGGAGAGAGCAAGGACTTTCAGATATTCGACACCGCTCGCCTGCTCGCCACCCAACGCGGTGTTCCCGGGCTGGTAGCTCCACGGGATAAAGGCTGTGAAGCCACCCTTTTCGTTCTGCAGCTCGCGCACCCGGAAGAGATGTTCGACAACATCTTCAGGCTTCTCACCGGCACCGAACATCATGGTCGCGGTGGTCTGCATTCCCAGATCGTGGGCCGCACGCATGACCTCGGCCCACTCCTGCCAGCCGATCTTGTTCGGTGAAATCTCCCGGCGGACATTATCAACCAGAATCTCAGCCCCTCCACCGGGGAGAGACTGCAACCCGGCCAGATGCAGCCGGCCCAGGCATTCCGTCATCGAGACGTTCGAGAGTTTGGCGATATGCACAATTTCGGCCGGGGAGAGGGAGTGAATCTGTACCGAGGGAAAGCGGTGCCTCAAGTGGCGAAAAAGCTCCTCGAACCACTCGAGCTTCAAATCCGGGTGGAGGCCGCCCTGCATCAGCAGCTGCGTACCGCCATGCTCGACCAGCTCCCGGACCTTGGTGAAAATATCCGTATAGCTGAGGACGTAAGCCTGTGGATCGGTTTCGTCTCGATAGAATGCACAGAATTTGCACTGCGTGGTACAAACGTTGGTGTAGTTGACATTGCGATCGATAACGAACGAGACATGCCGAGCGGGATGCATCTGACGCCGCAGATTGTCGGCCAAGCGCCCCAGCTCGAGCAGATCGGCTTCGGTCAGCAGCCAGAGGGCTTCCGTTCTATCGAGAGGCGTTGACGATTCCAGTTTTTGCGTAATCGTGTTGAGCATTTTCGGGCCAGAACCGGAAAAGACAGAAAGAGGTTATGGGAAAGGGGGCCTTGCCACTTTCCTCAATAAGTTTTGATCTCGTTATACAACGTATCCCGCTCCACCGGCTTTTTACCCGCTTTGCGAATCAGTTCGACCAGCTGGTCCTTGCTCACCTGCTGGGGCGAATCGGCACCGGCATCGTGGCCGATCTGCTCTTCGACAACAGTCCCATCAAGGTCGTTGACGCCGAAGGCGAGAGCAACCTGGGCAACTTTCAGGCCGAGCATGACCCAGTAAGCCTTGATATGCCGGAAATTATCGAGATAGATCCTGCTGACGGCCAAAGTTTTGAGCGCATCGACACCACCGACTCCCCTGGCAGCGGGCACCCGGGTATTATCCGGTTGAAAAGCCAGGGGGATAAACGCCTGGAAACCGCCGGTCCGGTCCTGCAGTTCGCGCAACCGGGACAGGTGATCAATCCGGTCGGCAAAATTTTCGACATGGCCGAACAGCATGGTGGCATTGGTCTTCAACCCGCCGTTGTGTACCTGTTCCGTCACCTCCAGCCAACGCTCACCGCTGATTTTTTCCGGACAGATCTGCTTGCGCACTTCCGTGGCAAAGATTTCCGCCCCTCCCCCCGGCATCGAGTCGAGGCCGGCGGCCTTCAACTCGGCAACGACTTCAGACGGCGACTGCTGCGTCAGTCGGGCAAAATAGTCGACCTCGACCGCCGTGAAGGCCTTGATATGCAGCTGCGGGCTATCTGCCTTGAGCGCTGCCAGAATTTGAAGGTAGAAGTCAAAGGGCAAATCGGGATGCAACCCGCCGACCATATGGATTTCTGTCGCACCGGCGTCACTGGCCTCAGCGGCACGTTCGAGAATGTCGTTGAGCGCCAGCGTGTAACTGCCTTCATCAGCTTCGTCCTCACGGCTGAACGCGCAGAAGGTGCAACGGTTGACACAGATATTGGTGTAGTTGATATGGCGATTGACGTTAAAATAAACCTTATCGGCATTCATGCGCAAGTTGGCCAGGGCCGCCAGTTCGCCAACGGCAAGCAGATCGTCAGATTCGAAAAGCGCCAGGGCTTCGGCATCAGAGATGCGAACCCCGTTGTCAATCTTGGTCCGGATATTTTCAACCAGGTTAAACATTCTATATCTGCATTCTCAAATAGCTGTGACCTTGAATTGCATCTGTAGTCAAAATATTAATCGGCGACTGATCAAACCTGATCGGATCTAATGACTGGAATTGGGCTGCTCGTCTGTTGCCTGCACCTAATCTTTCTGCTCCCCCCAGCGCTCGAACAGGTCATGCTCAACAGCCAGTTGATCAAGCACTTTGCCAACGACAAAATCGACCAGGTCAGAGATCGCGTCCGGGCCATGATAGAAACCGGGCATGGCGGGCAGGATCACAGCGCCGGCCTGGGAAAGACGCAACAGGTTTTCGAGATGGATCGTGTTGAATGGCGTTTCTCTCGGCACCAGGATCAGCTGGCGACGCTCCTTGAGCATAACGTCAGCAGCCCGTTCCAGGAGGTTGCCGCTCAAACCCGCGGCAATCCTGCCCGCCGTACCCATTGAACAGGGTATGATGATTACCGCGTCAGCGGGGTTCGAACCACTCGCCGAGCCCGCCCAGAAATCATCAATATCCAGCCAGTCGACAGCAATACTGGCAAAATATTCCTGCACCTGGTGACGCTGCTGCTTGTTCTCCGTCGACCAGTCAAGCCCGACCTCATGCTTTAAGACCTGTCGGCCCGCCTCAGTCATAATCAGGCTGACCCGACACCCCGCCCGTAACAGTTCATTGACCAGGCGCAGGCCGTAGATCGAGCCTGAAGCGCCGGTGATGGCGACCACAAAATGCCGTATGTTCTGGTTGTCTTGCGACATGGAGTGCCCCTCTAGACCAGTGCGTCGGCCAAGGTAAAGAGAAAGATTGTCACGCTGATGTAGCCGTTCATGTTGAAAAAGGCCGCATCCAGGCGCGACAGGTCATCGGGCTTCACCAGCAGATGTTCGTAGATCAGCAGTCCGGCGACCACCAGCACACCGGCAAGGTAAATAACCCCCAGCCCCTTGCTGAACACCAGCGTCAGCAAAAGGGCCACCATCACCAGGTGGAAGATGCGTACGATCAGGAACGAGCGTTCGATGCCGAAGCGCGAAGGGATGGAAAAGAGGCCCTTGTCCCGGTCATGTTCGTAATCCTGCAGCGCGTAAAAGATATCGAAACCGGCCACCCAGAACAGCACTGCAGTGCCAAGTACCATGACCGGCCAGCCGATATCAC
>JAFDBW010000259.1 GCA_019313105.1 Deltaproteobacteria bacterium
AAACCAGGTGTTCTTTCTGTCGAACGTGGCTGGAGTGGGTCGCGCGAAGTCGACCGGGTGGTATATAATCCTAAAGAAGTATCAATCATACAACTCGAAGCCTGGCTCAAGGCCGGGAACACCTACGTCAGCACCCTGGAGCAGACGATCAGCGCTGAGCCGGCAAAGGAGATGTCACAATGAAAAGACGCGATTTTCTGAAGAACGGAGCTGTTGTGGTTGCCGGAACCTCGGCCTCCCTGGCCACGCTCAACTTGATCGATGCACGGCTGATGTCGATTTTTTTGCCGAACGCAGCCAACGCGGCAGAGCAGATCAAGGTCTATTCCGTCTCAGAGGGGAAGTACATTATGACCGAGAAAGTTGAAAAGAGTGTCGCTGAATGGCGCAAGCTGCTGACACCCGAACAGTTCCATATCCTGCGAGAAAAAGGCACTGAGCACGCGTTTACCGGCATCTACGATAAACATTACCAGGATGGTATTTACCAGTGTGCCGGTTGCGGCCTCGACCTGTATGCCTCCAAGGACAAGTTCGATTCCAGGACCGGCTGGCCGAGCTTTACCGCTCCGGTCGCCGAAGAGAACATCGCCACGGAAGACGACTTCAGCTTCTTCAGCCATCGCACCGAGCTGCTCTGTGCCCGTTGTGATGGTCACCTTGGACACGTCTTTGACGATGGCCCTCAACCAACCGGTTTGCGCCATTGCATTAATTCGGCCTCGCTCAGCTTTGTTGCCAGCAAGTAAGAAAGAGATAAACGATTATGGAGAAAACCATGATAGCCAAGGCCATCTTTGCCGGCGGCTGCTTCTGGTGCATGGAGCCGCCCTTTGAAAAACTCGACGGCGTACACGCGGTGGTCTCCGGCTACATCGACGGCCACAAGGACAACCCGACTTACCAGGAAGTTTCGTCCGGCACGACCGGACACACCGAGGCGGTAGAGATCAGCTACGACCCGAGTAAAATCGGCTTCGAGGAATTGCTCGAGGTGTTCTGGATGAATATAAACCCGACCGACGCCGGCGGCCAGTTTGTCGACCGCGGCAGCCAGTACCGTACCGGCATCTACTATCTCAACGACGAACAGAGGCAGCTGGCTGAAGCATCAAAAGAACGGCTGGCAAAGTCGGGACGCTTCGATAGTCCGATCGTGACCGAGATCATTGCCGCGACCCAATTCTACCCGGCCGAAGATTATCACCAGGATTACTACAAGGAGTGCCCGGTCCGCTACAAGTCCTACCGTTACAATTCGGGCCGCGACCAGTTTATCAACCGGGTCTGGGGCAAGGACAAGACATAAAACAACCTATTTCTCAAGGCAGCAAACAAGCCCCGGCATCTGAATGTGCCGGGGCCCTTTTATTCCTGTACCTGGTTCTCAGCGGTAATCTGGTTTGCAACATGGACCGTCTGCAAAAAGCCGTCGATCTGGCGCGTGATCTCCTCGCAAACAGCCCCCTCCGTATCCTCGGGAATCGGGACCGGTAACAGAACCAGCCCCAGCAAGGTATCTGTTCCCTCACGGGAGCTTTCAAAAGAAGTGACAACACTGCCGTCTTCAACGGCCAGAAGATCTGCCCTTATCGTCGACGTTTTGTCAGAGCTTTCATAACCGATCGTACCGAAGGTGGTCACATAGAACGGCCCGGTAAACGGGGTCCGGATCGTCTCACCGTCCCAGAGCAGAAGATAATGGACTCCCAGCTCTCGCAAACGCTCTCTGGCGGCGGGTTCCCTGACAATCGATTCCAGCTCATGCAGACCCTTGGGATAGTTGCTGCGTGACAACCAGGGATAAAGTTGGTTGCGCAGGTCGCCTAGCAACATTGGCTTCAGTGACAATTCGTTATCCTCGATTTCCTCGAGCATGCAGCGCTCGAGGCGCTTCTTGGCCGGCTTTTGGTCCTGATCATAATCAGATCCGAGCATAGCCAGCGTCACCGGCTCACCGGCGTCTGGTGAAAGCTCCCTGGCTGCTTTTTCCACCACTGCGGCTCCAGGCAGCCTAGCCATCAGCGGCAGTTGTTGATCAAACTTTGCGAGCAGAACTGAGGTGGCATCCCAAACCGCCCCCTTGGCGACAGCGTCGAACTGTTCGGCGGAGATACTGCGCGTCAGGTCAAGCTCGTTAGCAAAGTTTCCCGGCCCAGGGGACGATTTCCCGACCGGCTGTTTTACAAAATCGAGCCCGGCGACCTGCCAGGAATGGAGATGCTTGCCCTCGACGAAGAACTCGAACTGGTAGACCACCCCGACTGCAATGATCTGTTGATCGAGATGCGAGGGCATTGCAACGATATTTGGCACGATAACAAACGCCAGGTCATCTTCGTCGAAACCCTGCTGCAACGTGTCGAGGTAGCGCACCCCAGCAAAGGTTTTGCTGAATGCCAGCTCAAGAGCCTGTCGTGTCGCGTCCGCAGGATTGTTGTGGAAGGTCCGCTGATAATCGTCGGCGGTCGTGTGGTAAAAGTTGTTGTCAAAAAAATCGTCAGGAAAGTACACGCCGACACTCGCCGGGAAGCGGGCAACGGCGGGGTCGTAGCGCACCTTGTCAATGGTCATGGGGGTTGTCTGTACTGCAGGGGTACAACCCGTTTGCACCAACAGGAAGAAGACGATCGCCAAGGATGCCAGATTGCGAAGATCAAGCATGTGCGCCTCGCAGGGAGAACAGTATGACGGCTAGTCATCATATCGCAGCGGGCAGCGAAACGGCCGACCTGGTGGGGATCGACCGACCTTGATCACGACAGCATTATATCCGGAGTCCCGCTGCCAATCAGGTCAAGGGCCTGTTCAATTTCAAAGTAGACGAGGAATTTTGGTCCCTTGGCGGCATCTTCTTCTGGAGTCAGACAACGTCTGGTCATCTTTTGAATCAACTCCGCGTCCTGGTCTTCCCTGATTTTTTTGAGATAAAGCCGTATCCCTTTGTAGCCGCGCTCTGCTTCGATGAACAGGTAGGATGCATACGGATTCTTCTCAAGGTTTTTGTGGGTCAGTCGGTCGCGCATGATAAAGGCAATGGTTCCGTCAGCCATGACATGCGGCCGGGCATAGATGGCGGCATTGACCTTGCCCTGACTGTCGGCAGTTGAGAAAACCCCAATGCCGCTCAAATTCTCGAAATATTCTTTCAATTGCATGATAAGTCTCCTTGGAATGTTCTGTCTGTCCCCCTAAGGGTAACCGAAAAAACCTGTGACACAATTCGCGAGCTGACGATTGCCGCGTTTGCGAGGACATTTTTTACCTTCACCGGGACCTCCACAGACCATTCGACGTTAAAAACACGAAAGGCCTCAGCACTTAACGGTGCTGGGGCCTTTTGTTTAAATGGCGCGCCGCGGAAGATTCGAACTCCCGACCTTCTGATCCGTAGTCAGACGCTCTATCCAGCTGAGCTAGCGGCGCAAAGGAACACGGTTTATCGCTTATAGCGTACCTAATG
>JAFDBW010000260.1 GCA_019313105.1 Deltaproteobacteria bacterium
GCAGAACGAATCATGGAAAAGCTTATATTATTCATAATTAAATAATTTATTCAAAAAAGGATAAATGGAGACGGCCGCCGTCTCACGGACGATAAGACCCCAAATAGATCGCTGACAGGATCAACAGGATGCCAAATATTTCAGCGCCACCGGTCGGGCGGTCAAAGATCAGCACATCCCATACGAAAGCCAGAGCCGGCTGCAGCAACAAAACCAAGCCGGCGACGGTTGCCGGGACGTACCGGACAGCGGAGGAGATAATCGACCAGCCCACCGTGGTGCTTAGTACGCCCACTCCAAGCAGGGCCAGCAATGATCTGCCATCCGGAATCGCAAACGATGCGCCAGTGGCCAGACCAACCACACCAAGCACGATGGCACCGGAAATCGAGACGACGAGCATGACATTCATGCCGCTGGCCAGGTTACCCTTCATTGATTCCTTCAGGAACAAAAGGTATGCGGAATAACCGACAGCAGAGAGGAGACCAAAGACGATTCCGGACCTAACCCCGACAGACAGCACCGTCCAGTCCAGCCCGGTTATGAAGGCCAATCCGCACAACGCCATCAGGACGGCGACGACAAACATCCGCGTGACTTTTTCCCGGAACAGCAGCCATGCAAAGAGAGCGGTAAAAAAAACCTGGAAGTTCCCGAGAAGAGTTGAAAACCCTGGACCGACGAGATGAATGCTGCGATGCCAGCACATGAAATCGACCGCCAGGAAGCACCCGCTCGCCACCAGCAGCAGCACCGGCCCGCGCGGTAAGCGCTGCATGTCACCGCGCAGGCACAGCACCGCGAGCAGAGACAAGCCGGAAAAGGTCAGCCGGTAAAAACCGGCGATATCGGGAGAGACATCGGCCAGCTTGATGAAAATCGGCGAAAAGCTGATACAGACGCCACCGGCAACCAGCCAGAGGATCGGCGAGACCCGCTTTGCGACAACGTCATCAGAATTCAAGATTCTTTTGCCCCAAGACTAAAAAGAAACATTCCTGGCGGGATGGCTTTTCTGCCTATTCCCAGAGAAACTGTCAGCTTAACCCAATTTGGCACCATTCGGCACTTCACGTTCCGGGACGGCAATCACAACGGACTTGTCATCACGATAAAAACCGGTGAGGAGAAACTCGGAACGCATCGGCCCGATCTGCTTCGGTGGGAAATTCACTACGCCGACAATCTGCCTGCCAAGCAGGTCCTGTTTTGAATAATGCACGGTTATCTGGGCACTCGCCCTGCGGACGCCGATCTCAGGCCCGAAATCGGCCTTGACCTTGTACGCGGGTTTGCGCGCCTCGGCAAAATCTTCGACCTCGACGATAGTGCCGACTCGCAACTCAACAATCGCGAACTCGTCCCAGGAAATCTCCTCCATGGCTGCGGCCTCTCACTCAAAATGCTTCACTATTTGTAACCGATGGCGATACCGTACTTCTGCAGTTTACGGGCAACTGTCGGCTGGCTCATGTCAAGCGCTGCAGCAATCTCCTGCTGGCTGCGACAACTCCTGCTGGCTGCGACCAACACAGCACGCTCGACGCTTTCCAGGATCTGTGCCATCGACATGACTTCCGGCCAACGCACCGTTGCCGCGGAAAACTCGTCATCACTGCCTATAACAACCGCTCGCGGCAGGTCGCTGACATCGATCATTTCGGTGTCAGTCATCACCACCAGCCGCTCACAGATATTCATGAGCTCACGGACATTGCCCGGAAAAGGGTAGCTCGCCAGGCGGTCAATAGCGGACCGGGTCAGACGCTTTGGTTTTGACGAGCGTTCGGCAAAACGGTCGATAAAAGACCGGATCAGCGGCAGGAGACATTCCTTGCGATCACGCAGGGCCGGGATCGTCAGCGGGATAACGCTGAGGCGGTAGTACAAGTCCAGTCGAAACAGCTGTTTTTCTACCCGTTTTTCGAGATCGCGGTTGGTGGCGGCAATGATTCGTACATCCACCTTTCTGCTGCCCGTCCCTCCCAGGCGTGTGACCTGGCCATCCTCCATAAAACGCAAAAGTTTGACTTGAGACGCAAGAGGCAGTTCAGCGACCTCATCAAGGAACAAGGTACCGCCATCGGCCAGCTCCAACTGCCCAGGCTTACTGGTGACCGCCCCGGTGAATGCCCCCCGCTCATAGCCAAACAGCTCGGCCTCGATCAAGGTCTCCGGGATGGCACCGCAATTGATCTTGATCAGAAGATTGTCCGATCGACGTGAATGGCTGTGAATCAGGTCGGCAAACAGGCTCTTGCCGACTCCGGATTCACCGAGCAGCAGGACCGTTGAATCAACCTCGCTAAGTTTGAGAGCCTGGTTTAAAGCTTTGATCATACCTGGGCTTCTGGCGACCACAGGATGTTCATCAAGGTATTCCTGCCGCAGCTCAAGAACCTGGTGACGAAATTGATCGCCAATCGCCTGCTGCTCTTCAAGTTTTCTTTGCAGGCGGTCCATCTCGGTGATATCACGCTCGCTGACGACGACGCGGATGATGTTGCCCTGATCATCGAAAACCGGCGTTGCCGTGGAAATCAATTTCAATCCATAGCGGCTTTCCTGCAGCAGGCTGACGACTTCGCGTTTCTTGATCGCTTCAAGGGCAGCAGAAGGCAAGATGACATAACCTTCCCGGGCCACATCCAGGTAATCTCGGCCGATCACCTTCTCGGCAGGAGCGCGGTTGATTCGCGCCGACGCAGGGTTCATATGGATGATGCGTCCGGAACCGTCACAAACAAACAAGCCATCCGAGGATGACTCGATGATCGCGTCCAGCTCACGAGTCAGGTGTTCCAGTTCCAGGGTTTTATTTTCAGACCGAAGCTTTTCCCGCGCCATTCACTGTCCCCTCGCAAACCTTGCCTGCTAACGCATCACGAAACCATTTCTCAAAGGATCGCTCGGATCAAGCAGAAATTCATGGCGACCGGTTATATAGGCACTGCCTTCGACCTCGGGGATGATCGCCCGGTGTGGGCCGAACGTCGTCTCCCCGACCGCCTGGCAGCGAAAACAACTGCCGATAATGCTCTCTATGGTGATTGCGTCGCCGACACCGATCTCACCACGTGCGCGATGAATCGCCAAGCGGCCGCTGACCCCGGTTCCGGTCGGGCTGCGATCGACCTCGCCCTCGGCGAAGATGCAGACATTCCGGGAATGAGCGCCCTCTCCTTGCGGTTCATCGATAAAGATCGTTCCATAGAGGAAGCTCAGGTCCTCCTCGAAAGGATGCGGGATTTCCCGGCTGGCCATAACCGCACGCTTGATCGCCATCCCTTTGTCGATCAGGCTATGCAGGTTCTCCGGGGAGACCTTCAGACCGACTTCAGCAGCGTTGACGTAAGCATAAAAGCCGCCGCCGAAAGCCAGGTCGTAGCGAACAAGGCCGAGGCCCGGTACTTTGACGAGCTGGTCAAGGTCGATGACGAAAGAGGGGACATTCCGAAACGAAACTCTCCGTACACGATCTGCTTCAATATGCGCACAGGCTGTCACCAGTCCGGCAGGCGTATCGATCTGCAAGATCGTCTGCGGAGACTGCATGGCGACCATGCCACACTCGAGGGCAACCGTGGTCATGGCAATGATGCCATGTCCGCACATGGTGCTGAAACCTTCGTTGTGCATAAACAGGACACCGAAGTCGGCTTCTTCGGTAACCGGTGGCGCGAGAAGGCAACCGTACATGTCGGCGTGGCCACGAGGCTCCAACATCAGGGCGGTACGCAGGTGATCGTACTTTTCCTTGACAAAACGCCGCTTCGCCAGAATTGTGTCGCCATCCAGCGACGGGAAGCCGGAGGTGACCACGCGGAAAGGCTCGCCTGCCGTGTGTGCATCGATCGTGGTTATTTTCCGCCAGTCATCTGGCGCTCTCCAGTTCTTCATGTCAAACACTCCAGGAGCAAAAACATCCGAATCATCTCAGGAGAAATCAAACTCAGAGCCAAGACCCAGCTCTTTGGCGGCGGCGTAGACCAGCGCAGCGGCAATGGTGTCCTGAACGGCAATTCCGACCGACTTGAAGAAGGTAATCTGCTCATCGTTTTCACGCCCCGGCTTGTCGCCGTTGAGAATCTCGCCCAGCTCCGCGTCGATTGGAGCATTCGGGATAATGATATCACCGGCCTCTTCCAGGCAGGCCTCGCAGGAATCAACGACTATCCTGGCGCGCCCCACCGCGACCTCATCAATTTCACGCTTGTCCGGGGTAAAGGTGCCGATTCCGGTAATATGCGTGCCCGTTTTTAGGTCATTCCCATTAAAAAGAGGTACTGGCGAGGTGGTTGCCGTCAGGACAATATCAGCGATCTGCACGGCTTCGCCCGGGGTTCGGCCAAGCATAACCTGCGGGGCATTCGGCCAGGTCGCAACCTCATCGGCCAGACGCTGCACAGCCTCCGGGAAAGGATCGATGATGCTGACTTCGGCAATCTCACGAACCGCGAGTACCGCCTGCAGCTGCGTGCGCGCCTGCACCCCGGCACCAAACAGGGCGACGCTCCTGGCATCCTTGCGAGCCAGGACATCGGCCGCAGCGCCACCACCGGCACCGGTGCGAATCGCCGTCAGGCTACCACCGTCCATCAGGGCCAGAGGGAAACCGGTCTCTGGGTCCAGCACCATGACCGTGGCAGAGATCGTCGGCAGGCCATGTTTCGGATTGTCTTCGTAGATGGAAATAATCTTGACGCCGAGGCTACGGCTGTCATGCAGGTAAGCAGGCATCAGCAGGCTCACGCCCTTCTCCGTCGGCACATGTGTCCGCAGGGGAACCGTTGCCCGTCCGGTGGAAAACTGCACATAGGCCTGCTTCATCGCCTCTATCGCTTTCGGCATCGGCAAAGCGGCCTTGACATCGGCCGCGGCAAGCATTCTTATTTTCATTTTCTCTCTCCTTAAACGAAGGACTAGAACATTTAACGCAAAGGCGCAAAGGGCGCAGAGAACGCTGAAACCATCTAAAAAACAATCCTGACAGCCAGGATGCCTTTGCGATAAAGCATCTCTTGCTATTTTCTGGCTTGCTTCAACCTCTCCTCAATGGCCCGGGAAGTTTTGGTCAGAGACAGGCCTCCAAGACCCGTAC
>JAFDBW010000261.1 GCA_019313105.1 Deltaproteobacteria bacterium
AGGTGATGTTCGGGGAAAAGCAGCTTCGGGTTTTTACCGCCAAGCTTTTTAAACTTATCACGTAGCATCTGACGTATGATGAGCTTCTCTTTGATCCAGACCGGCATTGCTGACAAAAAGCTTTTTAACCCTCTGGGAGCGAAGCTGTGATAGGTCTCAAGCAGGCGTTCGAATTTCAGGTACGGTTTGTCGTAGAAAGCGACGGCAGACAGATCCTCGAGTTCGAGACCTGCTTCGTCGAGCACGTAGGCAACGGCATGACTGGGGAAAGAAGCATCCTGCTTCTTCCTGGTAAACCGTTCTTCGTGGGCGGCGGCGACGATTTCTCCGTCGACAATGATGGCAGCAGCACTGTCATGATAAAATGCCGATATTCCAAGGATTGCTTCCGGCATTGTCCCGGTTCCTTTCTCTAGAGAGGATGCTTAGGCTGTTAAAAAAGCAAAATCAATCATCAACACTCTGCAATCGTTCAGCTTTCACCCATGCCCGGATAAGCTTTAAATTCATCAGAATACGGCATAGATGAAGGGTGCGATGGCCGAACCACTGGTCATGACGATCAAAACTCCGAACAGCATAAGCACAAGAATAATCGGCAGTAGCCAAAACTTTTTGCGCTCCTTGAGGAAGCCCCATAAGTCTTTGATGAAATCCATGTTAGTAAGTCCTCGATATGTTAATGTTTTGTGAGCTAGGCTGAGCTCTTTACCCGATCGTCTCGTTATGTCCCTGGCTTCAAGTCGACGGGGGATCCATTTTGGTAGGCCTGTCGGGAAAGCAGTCGGCCGTGTGAATCCCAGGTCATTTCAAAGCCGTTCAACGTTCCTTTGGACATATCTGCAAAAGACTTGAGTCGACCATTCTCGTGAAATTCCACCTTGATGCCGTCGATAACGAAACGGCCATCAGCGGTGCGACGCATTTGCGACAGTGTCATTGGCGCCTGCGAAGGATAGAGGCTTAGCATAGGCTGGGCCAACTGAGGATTGGCTGTTTGCGACCCCATCATCTGGCGAATCTTCGGCAACGTTGCTTTTGCCCGGGTGTTGTTCGGGTTCAGCCGTAATGCTTCAAGCAGGCTGGCATATGCGACGTCAAGCCGGCCCCGTTTGGACATCGTATATCCGTAAAGTGAGTGGCCCCTGTCAAAGGATGGCATCTGCTGCGTGACTAGCAGAAAGCTGGCTGCCGCTTTCTCCAATTGCAGGAATTGCGGTTCGAGCAGGTTCTCGGCCAGTTTTAAGTGGAGTTCAATGGCGCCGGGAGCCTTGGCCAAGGTTGCATAGAGTAACTGCATCGCACGCTCAAGCTGCCCCTGACGCACATAGATCGATGAAAGAATGCTAGCCGAGTCGACCGCTACCTGGCGGATGTCGCCGGCGGTTTCCTGGGCCAGCCTGGCGGATCGTGCCGCGTCCTCGAGTTTTCCGGCCCACAGCAGCACCCGTGCCAGGTTGGCCAGCGCCTGGCCGTGAGTTTCACTGTCGATCTGACCTTCGATGATTGCTGCAACTTTTGCGATCGCCCGATCGTTCCAGTTGGCGCCTGGCTGCACCATGCCATGGTTGATCATTTCATCAACCAAGGCGACAGCAAGGATTTTGTGCCCTTCGATGGTTGGATGGACATGATCGAGGAAAAGCTCCGCGCCCGGGATCGGATACCCCTTTTTTGCCTGCATCTGGCGTTCCAGGATGTCCACATAGTCGACCAATGCAACCCGTTCCTCGCTGGCAACATTTTTGAGGATCTGGTTCATCGGCGTCAGCGCCCGTAACGGGCACACATCCTCATCGCTGGCGATGCGGAAGGCGTCTTTCGCCTCTTCGTAGCGGCCCATGGCAAGCAGCGCCTGGCCGCGCCGGTACTGCAATTCGGCATGACGTGGGTCGGCGGCGGCGGCCGTCTCCAGGATGCCCAGCGCCTTTTGCCAATCCTCTGTGCGTAACGTATCCTTCGCCTGGGCCAACATCTGTTCGGATCGTCGTTGCGCCGCAGGATCGAGCCCAGGCGTGTGTTGACTTTTGAACGGTGTACAATCGTTCTGGCTCGAGGCCGGTGAGACAAAGATCACCTCGGCGTCTACCGAACGGGCCAGCGCGACCATGCGCTCGAGGCTGAGCCGGTAATGCTTGAGGATGTTCTCGCGAAGCGCGTCATCGCGCCTGTATTGGCCCAGGCCGACAGTGAGATCAAGGATGGTGTCAACCCGGTCGCCAAGCGTGTCCCGATTCTGTTCTTCCTCTTGTGCTTGCAGCCCCAACGACCTCATGGCGCTGTTCATCGCGGCCCAGGTTCGCGTTTTGTTCAGGACCGAGACAGTGTTTTTGACCAGAGGCGACATGTCCCTGATCTGGCCATAGGTGCGGTCTTCGAGGAATTCGTTGTCGCCGGTATAGATAATGAATATGTCCGGTTGGTAGTTGATCAACTCCTCCATCAGGTGGGCAACCCGGTAGCTGGCATAGCTGATGCCGCCGGCATTGATCACCTCCCAGTCCCGGCTGCTGTCGGCCATGGGCAGCAACTCGCGCAACCAGCCGGAAAAAGAGGTCTTGTCATCGTAGGGCCGGCCATAGGTGGTCGATCCACCAAGAGTAAAGATGCGGTAGGTTCCCGGGGCTTTGGTTTGCGGGAAACCCTGGACATTAAAGTACCCTCGCTTGTTTTGAGCCGTGAGCAGCCACTGGTCGCCGCGCGGACCCGGCGCGGGGACGAACAGGGGGGCATTCGAGGCGAAGCCGACAAAAGGATCCTCGGTTTTTAACACGGGTTTGATGCCGAACAGGGCCAGAGCGCCTTCGAGGAGGAGGAAGAAGGCCAGAATTGAAGCCAGCGGCAGCACAATTGCCTGCCAGAGCGGGGTCCGTTTCGGACTCTTCTTCCCGGGCGGTTGCTGAGGGGGGGTGGGTGCCTCTCCCCCCGGTTTCGATCGAAAAGGGTTTTTTGACGTCATTTTGCTTAAATCCTGATTCTGCTTTAGGAGTTTTTTCCGTTATCCCCTGCGGATGGCTCGCGGAATTCTTTTATTTAAGTGCTGGTTCGACCAAGCCTGCCGGGCAAAATACAGAAGGCTTTCGAGTTTGCCATAGACTCTGGCGTTCATTGCCTCAGGGTTCTGCTTGGCAGATATCATCTGGCTCACCTGAGTCATAATGCAGATTGTGCGCCATTTTTGTCAAGTGACTTCACGGAGAGGGCCTGTCGCCAAGTAGCCGCCGTAAAACAGGTATAATTGTCTAACCCATGATCATGATTGTTGCCCCATTGCGCTTTAATGACACTCAGATGCAAAAGCTGTTTTGGTAACATCTCTTTTTTGGCTGATGTTTCTTTCCGCAGGGCGCAGAGTTCTCGACTGGTTTTCGTGTCATTACATATTGCCGTGTGGCCTCAGGGGCGTCTGCATGAGTCCGGTGTTCTAACCTCAATGGTCGAGTCGCGCGCGCGACACTAATGAGTATAGAGACACTCAAGTCCACATCAGTCGGCCTGCTTCCGGTCTCCCGTGCTTTTGAGTAGTATGTTTAGCGTGTCGATCTTGAAAATTTCAACGATTGGTTATTTGACAGTTGCAGATCATGCGTTATCGCGTCTTAGTGACCGGTCAAATCACTGATGGTCCGGTGTGAATGGCCAGAAATTTTTCTTAAAGCACCAGACAGGCAACCTTCAGCACCTTCTAACATGCTGAAAAAAAAGTGTATTTCGGAGCAAGATATTTTATTCCACGGAAAAGATGATGAGTTGGCATACGGTTTGCTCATTCAGTCCGCCAAGATAATTTTGCGATGGGTCGGTTATCTCCCCACATAGGGTGGGACCAGGTGGCTGGCTCAAAACAAAACTCTATAATGGAGGTAGGAAAAATGAAGAAGATGATTGTTTTGATCGCGGCCGCTTTTCTGGCGTTTCCCGTGATCGCATCCGCAGACCTGATTGGCGACTGCTACGACTGCCACACCATGCACAACAGCGAGCAGAATGCTCCTGTCGTCGCAGCTGGTGCCCAACCGAACCTGCTGCGCTATGACTGCATCGGCTGTCATGCACAGAACCCGACCGGCGGTACCAAGGACTGGACCGGCCCGGGTGGGTCCATCATCCCGCAGGTTGCCCATGGCGACACCAGCGACAAGTCCGGTGGTAACTTCAACCAGACAACGTCCCGCAAGGTGCACAGTGTTGTTGACGTAACTGCAGCCGGCATCGCCCCTGTTGTGCCTCTCGGCGAGAACGTCAACGATCAGCCCCCGGGCATCCCGCACACCAGCAACCGCCACGTCTTCACCTCGGAAGCTGCTGCCAACGCATTTGACATGTTCACCTGCGCCGGCGCCCGTGGCTGCCATGGTACCCGTTCCCAGATCGTATCTGGTGAAACGGTTGACAACGGCACCGCCAACGTTTGGGATGTCGGCCAACGCCGGACCGGCATCGCCGCTATCTCCGGCTCGCACCACAACAACATGGACGGTGCATGGAAGACCGACACCGGCTATGACAATCTGCCGGCCGTGCATGACGGCGCAGTGGTTGCCGAAGGCTACCGCTTCATCACCGGCCTGTGGGGCTATGAGAACCTCGATCGTGAGTACATCTCCGACACCGACCGTAACGAGTACTACGGCAACGTGACCGACGAAATGGGCGGCGGCTGCGGCGCCTGCCACGTTATCGACCTCGCTTCAGGGGCAAACCAGCGCGCCGGCTTCAATTCCGGTATCGTGTCGATCAACAACAGCATGAGTGGCTTCTGTAGCTCCTGCCACGGCTACTTCCACTCCTCGGGTGGTGGCGACTACGTCGACAACGGCGTCAGCGGCGCCTTCCTGCGTCACCCCTCTGACTGGGTG
>JAFDBW010000262.1 GCA_019313105.1 Deltaproteobacteria bacterium
CAACGACTGATTGAGGGTCAATCGGTCCACCAGCTGGTTCCGCCAACTGTCGCGGACTATATTGAAGAGCATGGGCTCTATCGCACAACGTCAAGCTCAAGGAGTCAATAATTTTGCAATCCATAGACCGGGCGCAGCTCTGTGCTGCTTACGTCCTCGACAAAAAAGCCTTCAATGTCCGTATCCTGGATGTGCGCAAGATTTCATCGCTCACTGATTTTCTGGTCATCGCCTCGGGCAACTCCGACCGACAGGTATCCGCCGCCGCAGAGTCCGTCCAACTGGGGTTGAAAAAAGAGCATGACACCAGGCCGATCGGCATCGAAGGGCTTAACGAAGGGCGTTGGGTGCTGATCGATTACGGTGACGTCATGGTGCATGTCTTTCATGAACCGGTGCGGCTCTTTTATGATCTGG
Source organism: Deltaproteobacteria bacterium (assembly GCA_019313105.1). Classification (GTDB taxonomy): domain Bacteria; phylum Desulfobacterota; class Desulfuromonadia; order Desulfuromonadales; family BM103; genus JAFDBW01. The sequence goes on from JAFDBW010000262.1 coordinate 418, forward strand.
ATGGCCTCTGGTGTGATGCTGAAGAAATCCCTGTCAATGAGCAAGCCCCCGGGATGGCCCGGGCCACTTCATGAAGTTGAACCTGCTCTGCGTTGGCCGTCTGACCCTGCCTCACCTGAACGATGGCTGCGCTGAATTCGCTGGACGCCTGAAGCATTACATGCCCATTGAGATTACCGAAATCAAGGAACACAAAACCGGTCGCAAGCCTGATTTACAGCGAATTATTGCAACCGAGGGAGAGTTTTTGGCACAGCGCATCCCGGCAGGGTCGTTTGTCATCGCCCTTGACCAGCGCGGCAAGCATCTCAGCTCGGAAAAGCTGGCCGACCTGATGAACGAACACATGGTGCAGAGCATACCGGAGTGGACCATCCTGGTCGGCGGCCCGTATGGATTGAGTGAAGCCCTACGCAAGCGGGCCGACCTGGTCTTGTCTTTATCAGCCATGACCCTCACCCACCAGATGGCACGCCTGCTGCTCCTCGAGCAACTCTACCGATGCTGCACGATCATCCGCAATGAGCCCTATCATCACTGACAGACGTTCAAAGTGCGCGGAACAGCCGGAGGATTCATCCGGAGAGATGGTTTTTTTTGCCTGAAGACCTTCTTTTGTGGTCAACTGGCACGATATCTTTTAGAATGTAATTTGAAACTGAATTTAAGGAGAGCAGCATGAGTGACCAGTATGACCAGATCAAGAAACAGTTACTGAAGGAGCGCCAGGAACTGTTGCAGGATGTCAGCAATTCTTACGAGACCTGCCGCGAGCTTGGCCAGGATGGCGTCCCCGATATCGGCGACATGTCGTCCGCGGCCTACAGCCGTGATGTGCTGTTCAATGTCAGTGAAACCCAGCGTCAGCGGATTCACGATATCGATGTCGCTCTGGAGCAGATCGAAAAAGGGGAATATGGCATCTGCATGAGCTGTGGCGAAGAAATTTCACCCCGGCGCATGGAAGTCCGACCTTTTTCGCGGTATTGTATTGAATGTAAAACTGATATTGAGAAATTTGGCGAATAATCATACTTAAGATTCTTGGCGGAATGGACTCCGGGAGGACGCAATGACATTCATGGCCGTATTGTTGCTTTTCATCTTTTTTGTTCTGTTTTTTCTTTATTTCTGGGGCCTCAACCCGCACATGGTGACGGTTTTCTACATGCCTGAGCAGAGCCTGACTTATCCGGCTGCAATGGTCATCGTCGCGTGCGTCATCCTCGGCGTGCTGCTTGGCTTCGGTGCCCACATATACAGCAGCGTATCCCACTGGATGAAGCATTGGAGCAAGGATCGAATCGAAAAGAAACAGCGTGAGCTCAGTGCCATCTATCGCGAGGGTGTCGGTCGGCTGCTCTCCGGCGACCTGAAAAAGGCCCGCGGACTGCTGAACAAAGCTCTGGACCGTGACCCGAAAAGGGTGGACACCCTGATCGCCCTGGCGACACTTGACAGCCAGGAGGGCAATCCGGCGGAAGGCCTGAATGTACTGCGTAAAGCCCGCGAAATAGATCCGAAGAGTCTGGAAGTCCTGTTCAAGACTGCCGCTATCCAGGAAGAGACCGGACAGGACGATGAGGCGATCGCCACCTACCAGGAACTGATCGCCCTGGAAAAGGACAATCGCAAGGCGCTGCGTGCCATGCGCGACCTCTACATCAAGCATGACCGCTGGCAGGATGCGCTGGATATCCAGCGCCAGGTCCTCAAGGCCGGCCCCGGGGCCAATCGCGTCGTCAGCGAAAAAGAGATGCTCCTCTACCTGCGCTACGAAGTGGCCCGTCAGGCTATCGTTGATGGCTCACCGGGAGATGCTAAATCAGAGCTAAAAGACATATTGCGACAGAAAGAAGATTTCGCCCCGGCACAGGTCTCCCTGGGAGATGCATATGTCGCTCTTGACAAAGGCGGCGACGCAGTCATCGCCTGGCAGGAAGGCTACAAAAAGCTCGGCAAAGGGGTCTTCCTCGAGCGCCTCGAGGATTACTTCATGAAGCGTGAAGATCCCTCCTCTCTGCTCAACTTCTTCCGCAGCCAGAGTCTCGAGCGGGGTGATGACCTGATGTTCCGCATCTTCTACGGCAAGCTTTGCCTGCGACTGGAGATGATCGACGAAGCCAAGGAGCAGCTGCAGGCCGTGGAAAGTTCCGGCGTCGAATCTTCACAGGTTCATTTACTGCTGGCCGAGACCTATCGCCGTTGTAAAGATTCGGACCAGGCGATTAACGAATACAAAAAGGCCCTGGGCATCTCAAAACGCCTGCACCTTAACTTCGTCTGCGAAAAATGTCAGCATGTTGCCAATGAATGGAACAGCCGCTGCCCATCGTGCGGCGAGTGGAACAGTTCCAGCCTGGCAGACCGCAAGCTGTTCCAGGAAGCCCGCCCGCTTGCCCCGGAGAATATGGTCGTCCATCACGGCCAGCAAACAGAGTGGCAAGGTGCATGAGAAAACCGGTTGCACTGATTATCCTTGATGGCTGGGGTATCAACGAGAGCTGCGATAACAACGCTGTCTGCCAGGCGCAAACACCTCGACTGGATGAATTTGCCAAAGAATACCCAACCGCCTGGCTGAATGCTTCCGGACTCAACGTCGGCCTGCCCGATGGACAGATGGGCAACTCGGAAGTCGGGCATCTTAATATTGGCGCCGGCCGGGTCGTCTACCAGGAACTGACCAGAATCAGCCGCAGCATCGAGGAAGGGGACTTCTTCACCAACCAGACGTTGATCGACGCCCTGACGAAGATCCGCCAGGCTGGCGGCAGGCTCCACCTGTTGGGGCTGTTATCCGACGGCGGGGTCCACTCGCACAACACCCACCTCTACGCACTGATTGAGCTGGCAAAACAGGCCGGTGTCGACGCTTGCGTTCACGCATTCATGGACGGGCGTGACACGCCGCCGCAAAGCGGCGCCGTATACCTTCAAGAACTTGAGGCGGAAATGGCGCGCATCGGCCACGGCTGCCTGGCCACGGTGACCGGTCGTTATTATGCCATGGACCGCGACAACCGATGGCCACGTGTCGAGAGGGCCTGGCGAGCCATGGCGCTGGGCGAAGGACAACCAGCCGAGTCAGGAGCAGAGGCGATTGGTTCTGCCTATGCCGCAGGCCAGAACGATGAATTCGTCGAGCCGAGGGTGATCCTGCACAACGGCGCACCGTCCGGGACCATCAATGATGGCGATGGCATCATCTTCTTCAACTTCCGCGCCGACCGAGCCAGAGAAATCACCCGCGCCTTTACCCTGCCCGGTTTCGACGCTTTCCCGCGGCCAAGCGTCCCGCGACTTTCGACATTCGTCTGCCTGACAGAATACGATGCGACATTCGATCTGCCGATAGCCTTCACCTCGGAAAGCCTGTACAACATTCTCGGCGAAGTTGTGGCAGATGCCGGGCTGAAACAGCTGCGCATTGCGGAAACGGAAAAATACGCGCATGTGACTTTTTTCTTCAACGGCGGGGAGGAAGTCCCGTTCGCCAACGAAGACAGGGTCCTGGTGCCATCACCGCAAGATGTTGCAACCTACGATCAGAAACCGGCCATGAGCGCCCCTCAAGTCACCGATGAGGTGGTCCGTCGCATCAAGTTGGGGATCTATGACCTGATCATCCTCAACTTCGCCAACCCGGACATGGTCGGGCACACAGGCGTTCTTGAGGCCGCAATTTCAGCGATGGAAACTGTCGACGAATGCACCGGGCGGGTTATTGACGCGTTGCTAGCAGCGGGTGGCAGAGCCCTGATCACTGCAGATCACGGCAACTGCGAG
>JAFDBW010000263.1 GCA_019313105.1 Deltaproteobacteria bacterium
AAGCTTCGTACAACTGGCTGGGGTGACGCGGTAATACCCCCCCGCCGGGAAAAACCATGCCCCAAGGATGATCGGTGACCCGCCCCCACAATTCACCATTGATAAAGTTACCAAGACGCCCGAGGCCGAGGCCAATTGGTGCGGAAGTAACCAGGATGTCACCGGTCAGCAGAATCGGTAACGTCCGCCTTCGGCAAAAGATAAGTGATGCGATAACAACGCCCAGCAACCCGCCGTGAAAACTCATCCCCCCTTGCCAGATAGCAAAGATATCCAGGGGACGGGACAGGTATTGCAAAGGGTTGTAGAAGAGGACGTAGCCAAGACGACCTCCCAACACGACACCGAGGACACCGTAAAAAAGCAGATCGGAGACACCATCCTTGTCCAGAGCCAGGTTGCGCAAGCGCACAAGATGGCGAATCAGCATGTACGCCGCGACAAAGCCAAGCAGGTACATCAATCCGTACCAGCGTACAGCCAGAGGACCTATTTGAAAGATAACAGGATCAATTTGGGGAAAAGTCATCATAACGGGCGATACAATACCTTATCCTCTAGACCCGTTCAAGCAACATCAAGGGATCGCAGAACGTTTGAGAAATCCTCCGGCAGTGGCGCGATAAAAAGCATTTTTTCGGCGGTGACCGGATGTGAGAATGCCAATGCCCTGGCATGCAGCATCTGGCGGGAAATAACAACGTCATCAAGGAGTATTGGTCCTCCGTATGCATGATCACCAAGTAATGGCAAACCTGCCTCTGAGAAATGGGCCCGGATCTGGTGCGAACGCCCAGTGATAAGATCAACTTCCACCAAACTGATGCCGTTCATCGATTTAAGCAAGTGGTAGCGGGTTTCCGCCTGTTTACCTCCTTTCGCCACGGAGACCATCAGGTTTGTAGAACGGCGTCGAGCCAGTTGAGAACGGAATTCTCCCTCGGCGGGATCCGGTATTCCTTTAACCAACGCCCAGTAGGTCTTGTCGATTTCGTGACCACGAAAGTGTTCCGTCATTTTCTTATGCGCCCTTGGGTGAATCGAAAAAACCATGACTCCTGAGGTGTCCTGATCGAGTCGCTGCACCATACCGATGCTCGGGCGCCGTCCCCTGCGCTGCGTGTCGCCGAGCAACTTCTGCAACTCCGAATAGACAGTTCCCTTGTAGCGCGCCGGGGTCGGCTGGGTTGGCATGCCAGCGGGCTTATCCAGGACAATCAGATCCTGGTCCCGATAGATAATTCTTTCTTGATTGAGCGGCACTGTATCCGGGGATAGCGAGTCAACGTACACTTCTATTTTGTCACCGACGGTGACCGTCTCACTGCAGCGACGCATACGTCTGGCAGACAGGTGAACGCCGCCAATATCAATCAATCGGCGCGCCAGTGTCCGTGTAAAACCTGTACCGGCCTCGGCCAGATACTGGTCAAGCCGCAGACCGGAAAGCTCATTGTTCACCGTAAAACGGTAGACACCTGGCGCCAGTTCTCTATTCGGATTTTTCATAAAATTCTACCGGGCAGACAAATCATGAATAAATTCTAAAAAACTCCTTCTGAACAGGTTGACAGGGGAATAAGCTATGCTAGCATGTGAGACAAGTGCTACCAAGATCTTTGACAACCTCTGGAATGCGCGACTTATTTCTGATTGTGCTGACCAACTGAACAATTTCTTGCCTGGAGTCGGGTCGTGGTGAGCAAGCCCGCACACGAGTGGGACGCCTGAAACACCCAGCCTGGGTAACATGAAGATTCACAGGTCCTCTCTAGGGAGTATGCTCGGTATTCTGGAGGTTGCTTAAAATAGCGAGACCCCGTTTAATGAACGGGGCCTCGCTTGTTTATGAGCAGTGTTACAAAAATCAAGAGATCAACGCATCAGTCCACATTGACTCGTTCACGTAATTCCTTGCCGGTCTTGAAAAACGGCGTCTTCTTCGCGGTAATCTTGACGATATCACCACTTTTCGGGTTGCGTGCCTCTCGGGCACCGCGTTCCCGCACTGTGAAAGAACCAAAGCCGCGTATCTCGACCCGGTCACCTTCAACAAGCGCCTGGCCGATACTGTCAAAGATGGAATTGACGATCAGTTCGGCTTCCCGCTTGTTGAGGACATCATTATCTACTGTCAGTTGTTCAATCAGCTCACTCTTAGTCATGGCAGACCTCCTAATCAAATCCTGGCCAAAGATATTGCAAACCGACCGACCTCTGCTTCTGCAAAGCGTAATGCAGTCGGTTCAGTGTTTCCTCTATAAAAAGATCTATAAATCTGGGCTTTTTGCCCGGAGGATAAACAACCTTCGGATCGGCTTCGAGACCGGCCAGGTCGGCAGCCCGATCTATTGCAACCTGCAGGTTGCCCATCCTGTCAACCAGACCGAGCTGCATCGCCTTGCGCCCGGAAAAAATTCGCCCGTCAGCGATTGACCGGACCGCCTGTTCATCCAACTCCCTGCCCTCGGCAACCGAGCTGACAAACTGGCTGTGGACATCGTCGATCAGGTCCTGCAGGATTTCCTTTTCCGCAATCGACATCTCACGGGTCGGCGAACCAATGTCCTTGTAAGCGCCACTTTTGACAACGACACTGCTCAAGCCGATCTTTTCCAACAATTCCTGGAAATTGGCAAACTCCATGATGACGCCGATGCTGCCGGTGATGGTCCCGGGGTTGGCAACAATTTCGCGGGCCGCTGCGGCCACATAATAGCCGCCTGACGCAGCGACCGAGCCCATGGAAACAACAATCGGCTTTAACGTGTCCAGAGCCAAGACTTCGTCATATATTTCCTGTGACGGACCGACTCCACCGCCAGGAGAATCAATGCGCAGAACCAGGGCCTTAATACTATCATTATCACGGAAATCGTGAAGCTGTTCGATGACTTGTTTGGAGTCTGCAATAACCCCGTAAATTTCGACAATACCGATCTTGTCACCAATGACGAGATTGGTTGGCTGCCCCACGAAACTTGCGACAGTAACGGCGAGGGCCAAAAAGAAAACAAAACACCCTGCCAGTAGGACAGAAGCCAGTAGAAACGGTCGTTTCTTCATGGTTTCCCGAAAAAAACGCGCCCCCGTTAAAACGGAGACGCGCTGCAGTTGTGGACTGAGTTAGTCAGACGATTCCTCACCATTGCGGTCCATGGCTCCCTGGAGCAGGGCGCCAAGGTTGGAAGTCGCCTGTTTCTGTGCCCCGAGGAATTCCTGAACCTCGGCTTTTTCCTTGTGTTGTGTAAGTTGCTTGATCGACAGCGCGATTTTGCGATCCACCGTGTCGACATTCAGTACGGCCGCTTCGAGATCGTCGCCGACGTTGACCACATCTTTCGGGCTCTCGACCTTCTCCTGGCTCAGTTCCGAGACATGGATCAAGCCTTCAATGCCCTCTTCAATTTCCAGGAACACACCGAAATCGGTGACCGAAGTCGCCTTGCCTTTAACAATGGTCCC
>JAFDBW010000264.1 GCA_019313105.1 Deltaproteobacteria bacterium
ATGTTGCATGAATACGCTTGCAATGTTCATCGCCATGCGCACTGTCATTAGCAATGAAATTTACTGATCTTGATCTTCCCGCAGAAGTTATGCGTGGCATTGAAGGGGTCGGCTTTGTCGATCTGACCCCCGTGCAGGAGGAGTCCATCCCGCTGGCGCTGATGGGCCGCGATGTTGCCGCTCAGGCCCAGACCGGCACGGGCAAGACAGCGGCATTCCTGATCACGCTGTTTACTCGCCTGCTGAAAAACCCACCGTCCGCAAAAGGTGCTCCGCGTGCCCTGATTATCGCGCCGACCAGGGAACTGGTGGTGCAGATATGTGCCGACGCCGAGGCCCTCGGTGCCAACTGCCCGTTCAAGGTGCAGGCGATCTTTGGCGGCGTTGACTACGAGAAGCAGCGTCGGGCGTTGCAGGGCGGTGTCGATGTCATCGTCGCCACACCCGGTCGCCTGATCGACTATGTCAAGCAGAACGTCTTTACCTTAAGACATGTTGAAGCCCTGGTGATTGACGAGGCCGATCGGATGTTCGACATGGGGTTCATCCGTGATTTGCGTTATATCCTGCGCAAATTACCCCCTTTTGAAAAACGTCAGACCATGCTCTTTTCCGCAACGCTGTCACATCGGGTCATGGAGCTGGCCTACGAGTTCATGAACCTCGCTGAAAAGGTCAGTATTGAGCCAGATCAGGTCACAGCCGAACTGGTGGAGCAGATTGTTTACCACGTCGCCAGGCGTGAGAAGTTCCCGTTATTGCTCGGGCTTCTGAAGAAAGAGACCGAAGACGTCAGGGTGATGGTCTTCGTTAATACAAAGAGGGAAGGTGAGCACCTCTCCGGTCGTCTGCAGATGAATGACTACAAGGTGGCTTACCTCTCCGGTGACATAGTCCAGAAGAAGCGCCTGCGGATCGTTGAAAATTTCAAGGCCGGTAAACTGAACTTCCTGGTGGCAACCGATGTCGCCTCGCGCGGTCTGCATATTGATAATGTGACGCACGTGATCAACTACGACCTGCCGCAGGATGCGGAGGACTATGTGCATCGCATCGGTCGCACCGCGCGGGCGGGAGCCAAAGGCAAGTCGATCAGCTTTGCCGATGAGGACCTGGCGTATTTTCTGCCCGACATCGAAGAGTACATTGGCCAGAAGATCCCGAGCACCATCCCGCGCGATGAAGACCTCTGTCACGATTACAAGCGGGGGGTGCCGCACAAGAAAAAGCCGCCTGTCGAAAAGCGGGTCGGTTCCAGCAAGCCCCGGCCGCCGAGGCGTCGTCGCCCCGGTGGCAAGCCGCGACCGAACAGTGGCCGCTGAAATGGCCAGGATCAAGCTCAATGGTTTGCAGGGCTGCCGACGCTGTGCCCGTCTCACAGAGTTTATCGGGCAACTGCCGCCGGGCAAGGGGCGTCAAAGGGACGATTATCACAATGCGCCGGTCAACGGCTTCGGCGATCTTCAGGCACGGGTTTGCCTGGTCGGACTCGCCCCGGGCGCTCATGGCGCCAATCGCACCGGCCGGCCCTTTACCGGAGATGGCGCCGGTCTCTTCATGTACCCTCTTTTGCACCAGGCAGGGTTTGCCAGTCAGCCCGACGCGACCGCTGTCAATGATGGCCTGGAGTTGCAGGATCTCTACATCACCAACGCGGTGAAGTGCCTTCCACCGGAAAATAAGCCGAATGCCGACGAATTTTCAAACTGCCGACCATATCTCGTCGAGGAACTCAAGACTCTGAAGAATCTCCGCGTGATCATCAGCCTCGGGCACGGAGCGCACAAAAGCTTGTTGCGGTTGTTCCAGGCCCGGGGGCTGATCAACCGCTTGTCTGAGGCCCCTTTTGGTCATGGCGCAGTTCACAGACTTACAAACGGGTTGTGGCTGGTCGGATGTTACCATACCAGTCGCTACAACGTGCAGACCGGTCGCATGAACAACGTGATGTTTATCGACTTGCTGAAACAGGTCAAAACCCTGGCACAAGGAGATAACGTTTGATATCATTCGCTTCGTATCGTTAGAATCAACCTTTGGGAAGTTAATACATTCATGTCAAACATATCAAAGACATTGAGAGCCCTGAAAGAGCAGGGCAAAAAGGCCCTTGTGACCTTCATCACGGCGGGTGATCCGGACCTGGATACCAGCGAGAAGATCGTGCACACGCTGATTGAATCGGGTGTAGACCTGATTGAGCTGGGGTTCCCTTTCTCGGATCCGATGGCAGACGGGCCGACAATCCAGTTCGCTTCTGAGCGGGCGCTCGAGTCGGGGACGACCTTGCGCGGGATTCTCGATATGGTGACCAGGGTGCGCCAGCACAGCAACGTACCGATCATTCTGATGGGCTATTTCAACCCGGTGTTCTGCTACGGACCTGAATTGTTCGCGCGGGATGCATCGGCCGCCGGTGTCGACGGCCTGCTCCTGGTTGACCTGCCACCAGAAGAGGCGGATGAACTGCATCCATTGCTCAAGCAGGCAGGGATTGACCTGATCACGCTGCTGGCACCGACCACCGGCGCACAACGCAGTGCGCAGCTTGCCGCGGCTGGAGAGGGCTTTCTTTATTATGTTTCGATGACCGGCGTCACCGGCAGCAAACAGGTCGATGCAACAGCGATTGCTGCTGCTGTGAGCGAGCTGAAAGCGCAGAGCCCGGTCCCGGTTGCGGTCGGTTTCGGCGTCTCGACGCCGGCAGATGCCGCTGCCGTTGCCGGTATCGCTGATGCGGTCGTCGTAGGGAGTGCTCTGGTAAAGTTGATAGCGGAAAAGAGCGCTTCACCCGACCTTCTGGACGCCGTTGGGATTTTTGCCAGGGCGCTGAAAAAGGCGATTTGATTCAGTGCCTTGCCTATAAGGCGCCCTCGTGAATGACTGGGGGCGGCAAGTTGTGGCTCACGCGTTGCCCTGGATGCGAAAACTGAGCCCATGCCGTTTTTTACTGACAAAAGAACTGGACAAACCGGATGTACCGGTCAAAATATTTATTACAAAGCCGCAATTGCGGCGCTGAATTCCGGGTGGCAAAGAACGGTTCATTTTTTGAATCCTGCATCCAATGATCGCGAGGTAGCATATGGCCTGGTTTAAAAAATCAAAAGCGCCAATTTCAGCCCAAGCAGAATCGAAGAAGGTCCAGATGCCAGAGGGCCTTTGGACAAAATGCAAGAATTGTGAAGAGATCATCTACTCCAAGGAGATCGAACGCAATCTGAATGTTTGCCCCAAGTGCGATTATCACTTCCGCATCAGTGCCAGGGAAAGGATCTCACTGGTCATCGATGAAGGCACTTTCGTTGAGACTGATCCGGATATGACCTCGGTCGATTTCCTGAAATTCAAGGATTCAAAGAAATACAGCGACCGGATCAAGGCCGCACTCAAGAAGAGTGGCGGTGGCGATGCGGTAGTCACCGGCTTCGGCCTGATGAACGGCCAGGAGGTTATCGTCGCGGTCTTTGATTTCGGTTTTCTAGGCGGTAGCATGGGTTCTGTGGTCGGTGAGAAGATTACCCGGGCCATTGAACTGGGCCTCGAAAAGAAGGCGCCGGTACTGGTCTTCTCATCTTCGGGCGGCGCCCGCATGCAGGAAAGTATCATGTCCTTGATGCAGATGGCCAAAAGCAGCGCCGCTTTGGCCAAGCTGAAGAAAGCCGGCATCCCCTTCATCTCGGTGTTGACTGATCCGACAACCGGCGGTGTGACAGCCAGTTTCGCCATGCTCGGAGACCTCAATATTGCGGAACCCAAGGCGCTGATCGGTTTCGCCGGGCCCAGGGTTATCGAACAGACGATCCGACAAAAACTTCCTGACGGGTTCCAGCGTTCCGAATATCTTCTGGAACATGGCATGGTTGACATGATCGTTACCCGCAAGGAGATGAAAGACAAACTATCCCAGGCCCTGCGCATTTTTACCAAACAGGCGTCTGTCTCCTAGTCTGTGAACTATTCATCCAGCCTCGATTACCTGTATGGCCTGCAGCGGTTCGGCATCAAGCTTGGCCTGGAGAATATGCAGGCGATAAAAAGTCGGCTGCCCAACTTGCAGAAGACGCTGCCCTGTATCCACGTTGCCGGCACCAATGGCAAGGGCTCTGTCAGCGTCATGTTGGCAGACATTCTCAAGCATTCCGGCTTACGGGTAGGTCTCTACACGTCACCCCATCTGCACTGTTTTACCGAACGCATCCGTATCGATGGCGAACCGGTTTCCCGGGATGATGTTGTGCTGCTCGCAAAGCAGGTTCGTGTTGCCGCCGATGGCATCCCGGTGACCTTCTTCGAGGCGACGACGGCCATGGCCCTGCTGGCTTTTCAGGAGCGCCGGGTTGATATCGCGGTTATTGAAACGGGCCTCGGTGGCAGGCTAGATGCAACCAACATCATCGACCCACAACTCTGTATAATAACCCCGATCAGCCGTGATCACAGTGAGCATCTCGGTGAAAGCCTAGCAGAGATCGCTGCGGAAAAAGCCGGTATCCTGAAGCCTGGCATACCGGTGGTTGTCGGCATACAGGAGCCCAAGACCCTCGAAGTGGTGCTGAACACAGCCTCCTCGCTTGATGCCCGTGTCTGTCTGGCAGGACGTGATTTTTTCTGGGAGGAAGACCATGCTGATCTCACGGTTGTCGTGGGTCAGGAACGTATAGATGGCCTGTCTTGCCCGCTGGCGGGCCGGCATCAACGGGACAATTTCTCCCAGGCGATTGCCGCATCCATTAAGCTACGCGAACAGGGCCTGCCGATTAGCGATGCGGCAATCCGGGAGACCGCCAGGGGGGTATCCTGGCCGGGGCGTCTGGAATGGTGGCCGTGCAGGCAGAAGATCCTGACGGATGTATCGCACAATCGAGCCGGGATCAACTGCCTTGCCGATTATCTGAATGACCTGCAGATCACAAAGATACACCTGGTAGCCGGGTTGAGCGGCGAACGTATCTCGGAAGAGGTCATGATGCCTCTGGAAAATTTTGCCGCCTCAGTATATGCTGTTCCAGGTTGTTATGGGCCAACCGTGCCAACGGCCCGGATCTCATTCTGGGCTGCCGGACTAAGGCTGCCCTGTAGTGAGTACCTCTCCGCCGAGGCGGGGTTGGCCGCCGCGGTTGCCGCCTGCGGGGATGAAGCCCCTGTGGTTGTCTGCGGCTCATTGTACCTGGTCGCCGAGTTGCGCGAGAAATTTCAGAAAGGAAATCTGCCGTTTCTCCGCTGACGGCGGACAGTATTTATGCTTACCAAGACAGGTTGTGTCATGCGAAATTTGTCATCTGGAGCATTGCTCTGCGCGTTGCTTATCATCAGCATTATAGCCTGGGGAGGCCTTGGCAGGGCGGCTGAGACCGCTGAAGAAGCGGCTCAGGTGGCTGCCGAAAAAAAACTTGCAGGGATGGCGCCCGCGACCCCTGAACCGGTGACAAACAAGGACGTGCCGATCACCCTGGCTGCCGATCAGCTATCGTACAATGAAGAGGAACAGAGTTACGAGGCCAAAGGGGATGTCGTCCTGCGCCAGGCCGATGTCGAGCTGAGGTCGGAAGAACTCCTCTGGCAGTCTTCAACCCAGGATGCCGCGGCGCGGGGGGAGGTACTGCTGAACGATGCTGACGTCAGCTTTTCCGGCGACAGCATGCAGTACAACATGTCCACCGGTCAGGGGC
>JAFDBW010000265.1 GCA_019313105.1 Deltaproteobacteria bacterium
CCGGAGATTGTTGCCGAGATTGCCGATTTCCTGATGCGGGTTGAAGGCGTCGAGGTTGTTCTCGGCCTGGGGTGCTACAAAGAAGAAGGCGTCCTTTCCCTGCGGACCAGCCATCAGGAGACCCACGCCGGGATACTGATGCAGACGATCATCAAGGGGCTCGGCACCGGCGGTGGCCACAGCATGACGGCTGGCGGTCAGATACGGCCTCTTGAGGCCGTGCGCGGCAGCCTCGGGGCTCTGGAATACGAGCTTGCCGGGCGCCTGCTGGCAGCCTTGGGGCGGGAACATACCGAGCCAATACCACTTGTCGAACGCTAACTGACAGTCGTTTCGTCGGCGTTGACAGCCTGACACATCTGGAGTATAAAACGCGCCATGCCCCGCTTAGCCATGCAGTTCTTCAGTCTCCTGCTGTTACTCCTGGTCGTCGTCCCTTGTGCCTCGGCCCTCGTTGAAATCGGCCGTCCCGGCGAGGCCCCTCTGGTCGTCGAAGATGTTTACCTGCGAGAAGGAACGGCATTTATCTCAATTGATGATGTCCTGGACGCGCTCGAACTGGAAGGCAGATGGGACTCCGTCGCTCACATCTATATGATCCGCACGCCGCATGGCCGGGCGATTATTTCCCCGGGCAGTCAATTCCTCAAAATCGGCGATAATTTCATTCCGATCAGTCACCGGCCACGTTTTATCGACGGCAAACTGCGCGTCTCAGAGGTTTTCCTGTTGCGCCAACTTGCCCCGCTGCTGAGCGAACCAATCTATTACCGCAACCACAATCCGCCCGAACCAGCCGGCAACGAGGACCCACTCGACCGGCTCTTTGCATTTCTGCTGCGTAAGAAGGAACCGGTGGCAGATGGCAGCAAGTGGGTTGTTTCGATAGATCCGGCTCACGGTGGTGAAGATTCCGGTTCGCTCGGCACGGATGGCAGTAAAGAGAAAGACCTCTCCCTTGCGGTCGGTCAGAGACTGGAAAAGCTCCTCAAGATGCACCAGGACGCGCCTGTCGTGATGACGCGCGATGGCGACTATGCTCTCGACATGGAGCGTCGACTGGAAATTGTTGCAGAAGGCCAGGCTGACGTATTGCTGTCTCTGCACGCCGGGGCGTTTTTTTCTGCCGGGGCTTCCGGTGTCAACCTTTACGTGCAACCTCAAACGGAGCGTGACGTCCCCGATGGCGTGATCCAGGAAAACTCCAGCCTTAAGTTTGCCGAGATTCTGCGTCAGGAGTTGAAGCGTAAAGGGTTTGACGTCCACCAGGTCAAAGAACTACCGGTTTACCCGCTGGGCCGCGGTGACCTGCCCCGTGTCCTGGTCGAAATGGGTAGCCTGAGCAATGGTGTTGATCTGACCTCGCTGCAAGACCCGGCCCGGCAACAGGATTTTGCCCGTGCCCTCTTCGAAGGGCTACAGGCTTTCTTCGACACTTTCTCAGGAGTCTCACAATGAGTTCATCCCCGCAGCCCCGTCATGATGGCCGTGCGCCGAACCAGCTTCGTTCGTTCAAGGTTGAGAGGGGGTTTACCCGCTATGCTGAAGGCTCCGTATTGATCTGCTTTGGCGAAACCCGGGTTCTGTGCAATGCCTCCGTTGAAGAGAAGGTGCCTCCCTTCCTGCGCGGAGAGGGCCGTGGCTGGGTGACCGCTGAGTACAGTATGTTGCCCCGGGCGACCCATACCCGTTCGGTGCGTGAGGCTGCCCGCGGCAAACTCGGCGGTCGCACCATGGAGATCCAGCGCCTGATCGGGCGGGCGTTGCGGGCGATTGTCGATTTTGAACTTCTCGGTGAACGTACGATCGTCGTCGATTGCGATGTGCTGCAGGCTGATGGCGGCACCCGGACCGCAGCAATTACCGGCTCGTGGATCGCGCTTGCCGACGCCGTTGACAAACTGCTCGCCGACAAAGTCCTCCATAAGTCACCGCTCAAGGACAGTGTCGCTGCAATCAGTTGTGGCATTGTTGCTGGCCAGGCGGTGCTCGACCTCGACTATGTCGAGGATTCTGGTGCGAGCGTCGACATGAACTTTGTCATGACCGGCGACGGCAGGTTCGTCGAAGTGCAGGGCACCGCCGAAGAAGAGCCTTTCAGTCACGCCGAACTCGATACCCTCCGGGGATTGGCTGAAGAAGGCTGTCGGGAATTGGCCCACTTGCAGAAAACGGCAAGAAACCGATTGTGATGGAAATGGTGGTGGCAACGAGAAATACCGGCAAGCTCAAGGAGATCCGGCGGTTGCTAGAGTCCCGTGGCATTCGTGTAAGGGGCCTCGAAGAGTTCCCCGGGGTCCCGGATGTGGTGGAAGATGGCCAAACATTTGCCGAGAATGCCATAAAAAAGGCGGAAGCTGTTGCGCAGTTTACCAGTCTGCCGTGCCTGGCTGATGATTCCGGCCTGGTCGTCGATGCGCTGCAGGGCCGTCCGGGCGTTCATTCGGCCCGTTTCTCCGGTGCCGAGGCCGACGATCAGAGTAATAATCGCAAGCTTCTCGATGAAATGGCCACCGTTCCGGAAATTCAACGGCAGGCAGCGTTCTGCTGTGTCATGGCCCTGTGCATGCCAGGGCAATCGCCGCGCCTTTTTCAAGGCCGGGTGAATGGCGTGATACTCGAGCGGCAAAAGGGAGACGGCGGCTTTGGTTATGACCCACTTTTCTGGCTGCCCGGCTACAACTGCACAATGGCGGAGCTGCCTCTTGACACCAAGAACCAGGTCAGTCACCGTGGCCAGGCACTCCGTCAACTTGTCGATTTCCTGACGACCTTGCCAGCGTAAGTTCGATCAATCTCCCGAAAAAATCCTGAAAGCCGTTTTCTTGGAAAATTTTACTTTATTTTTTCTCAAACGGTGTTTAGTATACGAAGGTCATTGTATACAGTATGCAGTAATATGTGCGGCGGAACGTGAGAGAGAAGTGGTGTCGGAACGTCGCTCGATGTAACAAGGGATATCAATATGGGTTTGACAAGTCGTTGGCGGGGACCTCCTCAGTAGGCCGTGCAGGGCGTGTCATCATGCTTGGCCTGTCGTGCCGGTCTTGACCGGTTTTTGAGCAGGTTTTCATTCTCGGGTTCTTCTCCACAACATCATTTGAGTAAGGGATCAAAATCATGCAACTGACGCAAAGTTCTGTGGGCAGAAAGATCATCATGGCCGTTACCGGCATCGTGTTGGTCGCGTTTGTTTGTGTGCACCTGCTGGGCAACTCGTCCCTGTTTTTCGGTGCTGACGCAATCAACGCTTACGCGCAGAAGCTGCACAGTCTCGGACCATTCGTCTGGGTCTTCCGGCTGGTTATGCTGGCAGCTTTTGCCATTCACATCTTTTTCGGGATTCAGCTGACCTTGGAAAACAAGGCCGCGACTCCTGAAAAAAACGTCCAAGTCAAGCGCCTGAAGACCGGTTTCGGCGCCGAAACCATGGTTATTTCCGGCCTGATTCTGCTGGCGTTTGTCATCTACCACTTGCTGCACTTCACCGTTCGGGTGCCCGGTATGGGTGTCTACGAGATGAACGAGGCGACCCAGATGGTCAACGTCTATACCATGGTAGTCACAGCGTTCATGAGTTTGTTAAAAGTGGCTATCTATGTTATCGGAATGGTCTTTCTCTTCCTGCATGTTGGCCATGGTTTCCAGAGTTTGTTCCAGACGATTGGTTTGAGCAACGACAAATCACTTCCGGTCATGGGACTGCTCAGTAAGCTGGTTGCTTTTGTCCTCCTTCTGGGCTACATCTCAATTCCGCTGCTGATCGTCTTCGGCGGCATAAAGTTATAGGGGGTCGATTCAATGATACTCGACGGCAAATGTCCTACCGGACCAATTGAAACTTCTTGGGATCGTCATCGCTTCGAGTCGAAGCTGGTGAATCCTGC
>JAFDBW010000266.1 GCA_019313105.1 Deltaproteobacteria bacterium
GGCTGGTCGAGACCGACATCGATGTCATGACGGGGCTTGCCTACCTGATCGAACAGCACGTCCCGACCGTTGCCCTTTATGACCCGGTCGGCCTGGTCAAGGAGTTTCGCCGCAGTATCACGCGGGAAATGAACTTCACCCGGGAAGGTCACACTGTCGAACGTTTCGCATCCAACTTCGCCGACAGCACGACCGTTTACATCCCGAAAATATTCTGGGACTATTCCGGAGAAATAGTCCTCACCATGGAATACGTCCCCGGGATTAAAATCTCGCAGCTGGAAAAACTCAGGGCACAGGGTTACGATCTCAAGGAAATTGCCAGACGTGGTGCGGATGCCTTTCTGCAACAGGTGCTCGACTATGGGCTGTTTCACGCAGACCCTCATCCGGGAAACATCTTCGTCCTGCCTGACCAAGTCATCTGCATGATCGACTTTGGTATGGTCGGACGCCTCGGACAAGACCTCAAGGAACAACTACTCGACCTGTTGCAGGCCCTGCTCGAAAGAGATGTGGATCGTATCATTTCACAACTTCTTTACTCAGGAGAATTGACCGACACTGCGGACCTGAAAAATCTTAGGAGAGACCTGCACGACTTTATCGAAGACTATTACGACCTGGTCCTGCAGGACATCAAGATCGGCAGACTTTTCTCTGAGTTTATTGAGATTCTGACTCACCATCGTATCCACCTTCCCCCGGACTACATGCTGCTCGCCAAGGCCCTTGTGGTCATGGAGGGTGTTGGTCGGCAGCTGGACCCGAATTTCAATATGATTTCCCACATGCGGCCCTATGTGAAGAGTCTTATTGTCGAACGCTTCAGCCCAAAAAATATTTCCGCACAGGCAAGCCGAATCGCCGTTGCGTACACGTCATTGGCAAAAAACCTGCCCCACGACATTAAAGAGTTTCTCAATCGCCTGAATCGCAACAAGTTCAAGATCGACCTCGAGCACCGTGGTCTGGAGAAACTGGTCACCGATCTCGACCGCTCTAGTAACCGGGTTTCATTTTCGCTGGTCATCGGCTCACTGATCGTCGGCTCTTCACTGGTCATGCAAATTGACAAGGGGCCGATGGTCTTCGGCTTTCCACTGCTTGGTTTACTTGCATATTCGATTGCCGGCCTGCTCGGTCTCTGGCTCGCGGTAGGCATTCTACGTTCTGGCAGGCTGTAATATTGCCGGCGTTATATTGTGTGGTTACAAAAACACACCCGTTGCAAAAAAAGGACTCTTCTACACCGCTCCATTGGAGAGTACCGAATAATAAATAACAATATCAGCACCTTAGCTTCATTAAAATATTGGCAGGATACTTGCATAAAAAAATGTGTTTAACAGACTGAAAACACTAGGATCCGACTCTTGATTATGATTTGCCAGACAACAATTGCCCGCCCGACGGCCATATCCGGTATCGGTCTGCACACCGGGCAACGTATCAACATGACCTTGCGGCCTGCAGATGCTGGCGTTGGCATTGTTTTTCATCGTCAGATGGGTGACCGAAAGGTCTCCATCGAGGCGACATCGGCCAACGTCGTCGATACTCGTCTGGCGACGGTAATTGCCAAAGGAGACGCTCGTGTTTCGACCGTTGAGCACCTGCTGGCAGCACTCGCCGCATACGGTGTGGATAACCTGCATATCGACATTGACGGCCCGGAAGTACCGATTATGGACGGCAGTTCGGCACCTTTTGTTTCGGTCATCGAAGAAGCCGGCCTCACCCGGCACTCTACGAGCCGTAAAATTCTGGCTATCCGCAAGCCGGTCACCGTTATTGACGGTGAAAAACGTGTCAGCATTATTCCATCACGTTTCTTCCGCATCACTTTTGACATCGCTTTCCAGCATCCATGTATTGCCTTGCAGAAGCGCTCGGTAAAGGTCACGCCTTCGGGTTTCCGCAAAGATTTGGCGCCCGCGCGCACATTCGGTTTCCTCAAGGATGTCGAAATGCTCAAGGCTGCCGGACTCGCACGGGGCGGCTCCCTGGAGAATGCCATCGTCGTGGATGATGAAAAGATCCTCAATCCGGAAGGTTTGCGTTTTCAGGATGAATTTGTCCGCCACAAGATCCTCGATGCTATCGGTGACTTGAGCCTGATCGGTTATCCGATCCTCGGCCATGTGCGCGCTTTCAAGGCCGGACATGAGGTCAATCACCTACTGGTAGAGAAAATTCTAGACACCCCAGACAGCTGGCAGCTTCTCGAGTTCAGCGAAGACGACGTGAAGGCAGCTCTGCAGATGGCCCCGGCATTCGCCACCGATCTGGCGTTTTCCAAGGCCTGATTCGGGGATAACAATGACTGACAAGGCAGCCGATTCGGCTGCCTTTTTTGTTTGCACAATCTGATGCCGTTCAACCCCTGGTTTCCGGCACATCCAGGCATTCTTCACGCGGCGCCGGTTTGACAGCCTTGGTCGCACGCGTGTCCACCAGTTGTGACTTGCAAAAGGGCCCATTTTACGCTTAAATTGCGCAACGATAGACATACCCATGCCGACCACAAAACCAGTCAAGACATCAGGTGCTCAGAACACCGAATTCCGCAAACGCCGCCGCGAATGGTTAATCGTCGCCGGCATCGTAGGACTGGTCGCATTGTCACTGCGCTACCAGGGTCAACTTTTCGAGCTGACCTCGGAAATCCCCCTCACTGGAAACATTTTGGTTCTCGCCCTGATCAACCTTAACATTCTGTTGATCATTCTCTGCCTGTTCCTGGTCATGCGGAACATATTCAAGCTTTTGCTAGAACGAAGGCGCGGGCTCCCCGGGGCAAAGCTGCGCAGCAAACTGGTCCTGTCGTTCATTGCACTGTCACTGATCCCGACCATGCTGCTTTTTTTCGTTTCAGCAGGGTTTATTACCAATTCCATAGAAAA
>JAFDBW010000267.1 GCA_019313105.1 Deltaproteobacteria bacterium
ATGGAACAGGCGACGTGCCTCGCCGGAGCGTGACAGGTGCCGGGCTATTTCGTCGCGGACAATCTGCATGGGATATGGAAGTGCGGCTGGTTGGTAAGAAGATCTCAATATCTGA
This sequence comes from Deltaproteobacteria bacterium, assembly GCA_019313105.1. Taxonomy (GTDB): domain Bacteria; phylum Desulfobacterota; class Desulfuromonadia; order Desulfuromonadales; family BM103; genus JAFDBW01. The sequence continues at coordinate 116 of JAFDBW010000267.1, forward strand.
CTTTGAGCCGATCGAGGGTACGGTGGATGTCCTCGAGACTGAAGCGCTGTTTTTCGCAGCACATCTCTGACCAGGTTTGGTACTGTTCAACTCGCATCACCAACTCGGCGACCAGCTCCTCGCGACCGGCGAACCCAGAGGGATTCTCCGCCACCTTGAGCAGCAGCGGAACGATAAAGTCCGGCAGGTCGCCCGCGCTGTTCTCGCGGCGCGTGACTTCAGCCAGTCTGGTGAAAATATCCATCACAAGATCCTTTCAGGGAGCAACGGTAAGTCTTCCTTTGAGCATAACCTCGGAGAAGAAATGGCGCAAGGGCTTGAGGATCGATCAGGGCACTAATGCCTTGATGATCATGCGCATGGCAAGCAGGGTGATGAGCAGTTTGAAGGCCATCAGAAAGAGCTGCTCCGGAACCTGGTGCCGGCATAGGAGCCGGAGATGACAGCGAGGATCATCAGGAGCATGAGGAACAGGTAAGGGCCAAAGGCGAAACCGAGCAGGCCAAAGGTGATGATTTTGACCAGGTGGACGATGGTCATGAAAGCCGCCCCGGTGACTAGCAGTTGATCGCGGCTGAGCCCGGCGCGGATCAGGAAGGGCATGTTCAGGGGGCCGCTCGCGCCGACGAACAGGGTTAGAAACGCCTGGACGAAGCCTAGACTAAGGAACCGGTCGGGGAACCAGAGTTTTTTGTTGATCTGCGGCAACCAGGTCATGGTGAGGATAAAGGTTCCCAGAGGCATGGGGAGGAACTCGGTGGGAACCTTCAGCACCACCCGGGACCCCGCCAGGGTTCCGATCAGGCAGCCGATCAGGAATGGCCAGAGGATGTCCCAGCGGATATCTTTTGCTGAGAAGGCGCCGCGGCTGGCGTTGCTGGCAAACTGGACCACGCCGTGGACGGGAACGATTGCGGCAGGCGGCAGGAACACGCTCATGATCGAAATCAGCAGCATGCCACCGCCGAGCCCGAGCACTGTGGTCAGGGATGAGGAGAGAAAGGCCGCAACGACTAGGAAGAAGCTATCCATCAGTTCTTGATTGCCAGCTCCTTGCGATAATCACGCAGGATCGACTTGATCCGAATCGCATTCTCTGGGCCGCAGCGGATCAGAATCTTGCGCCCGGCCGAAAGTTCTTCCATGTCAGGATCGGCAAACAGGTAGAGAGCTTTTGGCTGTATCAGGTAAACCGGGTCGACAACCTGCGGCGCGGCAAGCAGGTGGTCAATGATTTCGATCAGCCGGTCGTTGAAGTAGGCGTCCGGGTAGCCGAGATTCTCGTAGGCCTCCTGGAAGAGCGGATAAAGGCGCTTGTACACGGCGACGGTCTGCTTGGTATCGAGAGTGGCCAGCATATTCACCAGCGGCGTGTAGCGCTGGTAGTTGGCCGGGTCGATGGTCAGCTGGTCCCGCTCACCCCGGGCGAGGAACGTTCCCGGAGTCTGCCTGATTGGCCGATGGGTTTTCGGCAGCTGCGAGCGGGGCAGGTTGTCGACCATGACCACGAAGCGCTCGATGAAGTGCTCGAGAATGAAGAACCGGTCGAGCTTCTGGTCGGCGAAGAGCCTGGCAAGGATCTCGGCCATCGGTATATCACTCTCCTGCAGCTTCGGCAGGGGTTTCTCGAGATCGAGGACCGGGGCCGCGGCTTCGAGTTCTTCCGCTAACGGGGCGACCGGGTGTTCGATCACCGGTGTTGCCGGCGGCGCAATGGTCGTTGGCGAAGGCATCCGGGTCGTTGCCGGAGGTCCCGGCTGGTCATAAAGCCACCAGGCAATCGCGATGATGATGCCAATAACGATAAATCCGATTCGGAACGGCCAGTTTTTCATGTCATGATCTCCTGTCTCAGGATACTAGAACAATAGCCTCTATCGCCGGGGAGTCAACCTCATTTCGCCCACTGCAATGCCGACCACCAGGTGCCTGTTACGATAACAACGGCAATCAGGGCGAGGATCGCATTCCAGGCCCTGCCCGGACGTCCATACCTCTCAATTAAAAGCTCCGCAACGAAGCCGAGCGGCAAACCGAACAGGAAGCCGAACAGGTGGGCGCCGAGATCGGTGTTCTCGCCGCCTGCGCCGAGCATCGCCAGCAGGCCGAGCGCCGCAGCGACTGGCAGGGTCCAGCGGCGACGCGGACGCAGGTTGTGGCGGTAGCGCACCATGCTGATTGTCGCGAGAATGCCAACCGCACCAAAGATTGCCGTAGAAGCGCCGACAGCACGGTGGGCAGGGTTCTGCAGCCAGGCGTTGGCCAGGTTGCCGAGCACCCCGGCCGCGAGCAGAAGCAGCCAAGCCGGACCCGAACGCAGGTCGCGGCAGAGCCTGGAGATGAAAATGCCGCCGATCAGCAGGTTGCCGAGCAGGTGCTGCCAGTCGGAATGCAGGGTCAGCGCGGTGATCAGGCGCCACCATTGGCCGTCCATGATTTTCCCGGCGTGGGCGTTGCCGAGGGCTTTCCAGTCGACCGGGTGGTGCCCGGCCAGGTCAACCTGGTGCAGGGTGAGGTTATAGAATAGGCCGATGACGATCAGGGCCCAGATGGTCGTGGTGCGATTGTCTATTAAGGGCGTCCCCTGCGGCGGCGGGGGCGGCCAGTCACGATTCTCGTTTTCGTATTGCCGCAATTCGCGGATGGCCGTATCCTGCTTCCCGGTCGGAACCAGCAGCTGCCAGCCGAAGCCGTGCCGTTCGGCTTGCCAGGGGATTCGGCGAGCTTCCAGGACCAGTGACCAGCTGCGCATGCGGCGGCGTGACAGGGTGCCCCCCTGCGCCCCTTCTAGGTGTGCCGGCAGGGGGCGCCAGTCTTCCGCAGGGTGTCCCGGGATGATGTCGACAGGTCTCTCTGGCATGTCTCCATCATCGCAAATTGTCGCCGCTGCGTCACCCTGTGTTTTCTTGACTTGCCGCTTTTGTCGTGTTAGTTACTTTATAGTAACTAATTTTTCGAGAGCCTATGGAGCCCATTGCATGTCGCAGCTGACCACGCGTCAACAACAGGTTTACGATTTCCTGGCCGGGTACATTGCCGACCAAGGCTATCCACCGACCCTGCAGGAAATTGCCGGGCATCTTCAGGTTTCGGGCAACTTCGGCGTGTTGCGCCATCTCCAGGTTCTGGAGCGCAAAGGGCTGATCAACCGCAGCCCCGGCAGCTCCCGTTCGATCGTCCTGGCGGATCGCTCTCGGAGCGAGCCGCTTGATCTGCCGCTGGTCGGTACGGTCCAGGCCGGCCTGCCGCAGTTGGCAGAGGAACAGATTGAAACCTATCTCGCCGTCGACAGCTCGCTGGTCAAAGGCAAGGGTTCATTCCTGCTGCGCGTCCGCGGCGAGTCGATGATCGATGCGCATATTATGCCCGGCGACCTAGTCGTGGTGCGGCCGCAGCCTTCTGCAGAGAGCGGCGAGATCGTGGTGGCCCTGATCGACGATGAAGCAACCCTCAAACGGTTCTATCGTGAGGGCGAAGAGATTCGCCTGAAGCCGGAAAACGCAAGGATGAAGTCATTGATCTACCGTGAACGCGACGCGCAGGTGCAAATCATCGGCAAAGTCACCGGCCTCTGTCGCCCCCTGGGATAAGGATCATGAAAATCTGTGAACCGAATATCCGGGTCGGCGTCATCCATGGCCCGGGCAACCGGATCGCGCCTGTCTGGTTCGACCTGAAGCACCGCAAACACACCGTGCGTGAAATCACCAACAGCTGGCGCGACCGGCAGGGCGAAACCGTCCGGATCCATTTCCACGTCACTGACGATGGTGCGCTCTACGAACTGGTTTACGACCTGGGGAATACGACCTGGGCGCTGGAACAAATTGAAACCCTCTGAGAGGTGCGAAGCGGGAAGTGAGAAGTGAGAAAAATATAAATCAAAAAGCCTCCAACGCAAAGGCGGCAAGGGAAGAAACAAAACCGCAAAGAATAAAGTAAGACCTTATCCTGTTTTCATTGCGCGCCTTTGCGCCTTGATTGAGAGAGCGAACGGGCGCTAAAGTGGTTTTGATTTTCGCGTCTCGCACCTCGCGCTTCACGTCTTATGAAAACCATCATGCACGTTGATATGAACGCGTTCTTTGCCGCGGTTGAGCAGCAGTCGAACCCGGTGTTGCGCGGACGGCCGGTCGCGGTGACCGGCAGCGAGAAGCGTTCGATCATCCTGACTGCTTCCTACGAGGCGCGGGCCTTCGGGGTGAAGACCGGGATGACCCATTTCGAAGCTTTCGAGCGGTGCCCGCAGTTGACCCTGGTTCCGGCCAACAACCGGCTCTATACGCACGTATCGACGCAGATCATGGCGTTGCTTCATGACTACACGCCGCTGGTGGAGGTCTTCTCCGTCGACGAAGCGTTTCTCGATCTAAGCGGCTCCCTGAAGCTGTTCGGTGGTGTTGAGCGGATTGCCTACCTGATCAAGTCGCGCATCAAGTCCCGTTTCGGCATCACCTGCTCGGTCGGCATTGCACCGAACAAGCTGCTTGCCAAGCTGGCCTCGGAGAAGTACAAGCCGGATGGCCTGACCCATTTCCGTCCGGAAGAGGTTCCTGCCATTCTGGAACAGATGCCGATCCAGGAGTTGTGCGGCATAGGCCGACGGCTCGGCGAGCAACTGCAGAGCTTCGGCATTTTCACCTGCGGCCAGTTGAGTCGTTTCCCCCTGCATGTCTTGCGCAGGAAATATGGTGTGATCGGTGATCGGTTGCACGACATGGCGCGCGGCATCGATCCTGCTCCGGTCATCCCTGAGGAGAGCAGCGCACCGATCAAGTCAGTGGGGCACAGCCGCACCTTGCGCGATGACCTCGAAGATCGTGATGCCATCTGTGCTTTTTTGCTGCAGTTGGCTGAGATGGTCGGTCGGCGGGCACGGCGTCACCGGGTCTCCGGCAGGGTGGTCACCCTGACGCTGCGTTACGTGGATTTCACTACTGTGAGCAGGCAGCAGGTCCAGCCGGATTACCTGGACAGCAGCGAGACGATTTACCGTGCCGGTGTGAAGATTCTCGACAGCATGGTGCTTGACCAGCCGGTCCGCCTGCTCGGTATCCGGTTGTCGAGTCTGCGTTTCCGAACCGGTCAGCTGCCGCTTTTTCCTGATGATCGACGACGATTCCTGCTGACTGAAGCCAGAGATTCTGCCAACGATCGCTACGGCGACTTTACCATCATGTTCGGCAGTCTGCTTGAACAGAAAGACAAAGGCAGTCATGTGATCTCACCGGCCTGGCGGCCGAAAGGGGCGCGGAACGTGGATGTGCAATAGGTCTGTCGGGAGGGGACTGCTGCGCGAAACATGCTGGGGTTTTAAAGCTTGCTGCTTTCCGTTGCTTCAAGTAGGGCGTGCAGCATGGCCACACGGGTCATCGGGGTGCCCGCTTCGGCGGCCCGCTCCAGGGGGATACGGTAGATTGCGTCAAGTTCGAGGGGCGCTGCCTGTTGCCGGTCGATCATCATGCTCGGCCGGTAGGCTTCCATGCCTGCAGTCACCTGCAGCATGCGCTCGATGAAAGCCGGGGCTTCGATCGCTTGCGAGAGGCCCTGCCGGTTGGCCGCATCGATCACTTCCTGCATCAAAGCGGTGATCAGCTGCCGGGTTTCCGGGCAGCTCAGCAGCCGGTCGGTGGGTAAGCCAGTCAGGGCGCATAGGCCGTTGAACGGGATGTTCCAGACCAGTTTTTCCCAGCGAATCCTTGTAAGATCCGCACAGGCCTCGCAGGGGATGCCGGTCTGGCTGAATGTCGCGGCGAGTTGTTCGACCCTGGGGCTGAGTCCGCCAAAAAATTCAGCGATACGAATGGAGCCCTGGTCGAGGTGATGCACTGTGCCCGGTTCACCGCGATTGCAGCAGAGAAAAGCGACGCCGCCGACAATCTGCTTCCTGTCGAAGGCGGTTGCCAGGACCTCTTCGTTGCCGAGGCCGTTCTGCAGGGTCAGGATCGTTGTTCCGGGTGCGACCAGGGGGCGGGTCAGTTCTACCAGCTGTTCGTTGGCGTAGGCCTTGAGGCCGACCAGCACCAGGTCGACCGGGCCGATCTCCCGGCTGTTCCGGTAAGCCCTGACGTCGGCAAGATGAAAATTGCCCTGTGGCGAGATGACCTCAAGGCCCTTGCTGGAGACGGCCTGAAAATCCCGTCGCATCAGGAAGTGTACGTCGTGCCCGCCCCGCTGCAGCAGGGCGCCGTAGTAGAGCCCCAGTGCTCCGGCACCGATCACTCCGATCCGCATTCTCTCCCCCCTGTGTTACGGTTGACGGCAGAAGGGCGGCTCTGGAAACAAGTCCGCGAAGAATCAGCGCTTTTCTTGACCAAGAGGGCCTTTTGTGGTAGTCTAATCATTTCCATGGGAGAAAAACGAATGTTTAAAATTGGTGATCGTGCTGTTTACCCCGCGCAGGGGGTTGGTGTTGTTGAGAAGATTGAGTCCCGCGAGTTTTGTGGTCAGACCCACGATTTCTATATCCTGCGTATCATTGACAACGATATGACGATTATGGTCCCGGTCGGCAACGCCACCCAAGTTGGCTTGCGCAACCTTATCAGCAAAGATAAGGTCGAGACAATATATAATGTCCTCGAGGAAAAGCAAGCAGAAGCCCTTTCGATTGCATCATGGAGCAGGCGGCAGCGCGAATACAATGACAAGATCAGGACCGGTAATCCACAGGACGTCGCCGAGGTTTTGCGAGAGCTGTACCTGATCAAGGAAGGGAAAGAGCTTTCCTATGGTGAAAAAAAAGTCCTCGAGCTGGCCCGCAGGCTGCTGATCAAGGAACTGGCCCTTGCTGAAGGGGTTGCTGAAGAGAAAGTCTCCCAACGCCTCGAGAAGATGGTCAACTGAGCAGGTTTGACTGAACAAGTTTTTTGAGCCGGGTGCTGACAGGCACCCGGCTTTTTTGTGCCTTCGGGGACAGAATTCGTGATTAATGATTTTCAAGTGAAGGTAAATGCGATAAATATAATCATTCAAGTAACATGACCTGGCTTCACCGAAGACGACAGGATGTATGATGAATGTACACGTTCTGGTTCCGGCAGCAGGCAGCGGCAGCAGGCTGAGTGGCGACATCCGCAAACAGTATCTTGAATTGGGCGATCAGCCGGTTCTGGTCCGAACCCTGGCCCGTCTTGCCGCTCTGCCGCAGGTCACGGCGATTCACCTGATCGTTCCGGAAGAGGACGTGGCCTTCTGTCGTAGCGATCTTGTCGAGCACTATCAACTGGACAAGATCGGTGCCGTGATCGTTGGCGGAGACGAACGCCAGGACTCGGTGCGCAACGGCCTGGAAGCCTGCGGTGCAGCGAGCCAGGATGTGATTTTGGTGCATGACGGCGTGCGGCCGTTTTTCCCGCAGGAACAGATCGGGCCCCTGGTGCAGCTGGCAGCCATAGAAGGCGCGGCTTTACTCGCGATTCCTGCCCAGGATACGATCAAAGAGGTCTTTGACGGCCGGGTTCGTTCGACATTGGACCGCCGTCTGCTCTGGCAGGTTCAGACCCCCCAGGCCTTTCGTTGTGACCGGATTCGAGAGGCGCATCGCCGGGCCCATGCCGGTGGTTATACCGGCACCGACGATGCCTCGCTGATCGAATGGTGCGGTTGGCCGGTCGCGGTATTGCCGGGTCATCAGTACAATATCAAGATAACGACTCCCGCAGACCTGGTCCTGGCCAGGGCTTTGCTGGAGTGCGGAGAGGTGAGTCTGACATGATACGCATTGGCCACGGTTATGATGTCCATCGCCTGGTCCCGGAACGGCTTCTGGTGCTGGGTGGCGTGGAGATCCCCTACGAGTACGGCCTGCTGGGCCATTCTGATGCGGATGTCCTCCTGCACGCGGTTTCAGATGCCGTTCTCGGCGCTCTGGGCCTTGGGGATATCGGCCGCTATTTTCCTGATACGGATCCGACATACAAGGGCGTCAACAGTCTGCTGCTGCTGGAGCATGTAATCGGTCTGGCTCAGACGCGCGGCTTCCGGGTCAGTAATCTTGATACGACGATCGTCGCCCAGAAGCCCCGGCTCGCGCCATACGTCTCGCTGATGGTGACCAACCTTGCCAAGGCCTGCCAGGTGCCGAGCGGCTGCGTCAACGTCAAAGCCACGACCACCGAAGAACTGGGCTTTACCGGCCGCGGCGAAGGGATCTCGGCCCACGCCGTGGTTCTCATGACAACCAGCGAAATATAGTTTTGGACAAAGCACAGTTACGAGGAGTCTTGTTCACATGAGTCAACCCGAGGTCCAGATGGGCCCCAACTTCATTCGCAATATCATCGATGAGGACCTTGCTAGCGGCAAACACCAGACGGTGATCACCCGCTTCCCTCCGGAACCGAACGGCTACTTGCATATCGGTCACGCCAAGTCGATCTGCCTCAACTTCGGCCTGGCCAGCTATTACAGGGGGCGCTGTCACCTGCGCTTTGATGACACCAACCCGGTCAAGGAAGAGCAGGAATATATCGACGCCATCAAAGAGGATGTGCGCTGGCTCGGTTTCGAGTGGGACGAGTACGAGTTCCACGCTTCGGACTACTTCGAAACGCTTTATGCCTACGCGGAGAAGCTGGTGGAAAAGGACCAGGCGTTTGTCTGTGACTTGACGCCCGATGAGATGCGTGAATATCGCGGTACCCTGACCGAACCCGGCAAGCAGAGCCCCTTCCGGGGACGTAGCGTCGAGGAGAACCTCGACCTGTTGCGGCGCATGCGGGCCGGTGAATTTGCCGATGGCTCCCGAGTCCTGAGAGCCAAAATCGACATGGCCTCACCGAACCTGAACCTGCGAGACCCGATTATCTACCGCATCCTGCGGGCCACCCATCCGCGTACCGGTGATGCCTGGTGCATCTACCCGATGTACGATTTCGCTCACGGCCAGTCCGATTCGATAGAAGAGATAACTCATTCCCTCTGCACTCTCGAGTTCCAGGATCATCGTCCCCTTTACGACTGGTTCTGCGAGGCATTGGAGATTTACCATCCGCAGCAGATCGAGTTCGCCAGGCTCAACCTGACATACACGGTGATGAGCAAGCGCCGTCTGCTGGAACTGGTCAACGAGAAACATGTGTCCGGTTGGGATGATCCGCGTATGCCGACCCTTTCGGGGATGCGCCGACGTGGTTTTCCGGCTGCCGCGATCCGTACCTTCTGTGAACGAATCGGCGTTGGCAAGAGCGACAGCGTTATCGACATGACTGTCCTGGAAGACTGTGTCCGTGAAGAGCTTGACCAATCGGCCCCCCGTGCCATGGGCGTGTTGCGGCCACTCAAGGTCACGATTACCAACTACCCGGAGGGTGCAAGTGAGGAGTTTACCGCCCCGTGCCACCCGAAGAACCCGGAGATGGGTTGCCGAACGATCCCGTTCAGCCGTGAGATTTACGTTGATCGTGACGATTTCATGGAAGATCCGCCGAAGAAGTTCTTCCGCCTTGGTCCGGACCGTGAAGTGCGCCTGCGTTATGGCTATATTATCCATTGCGATGAGATCATCAGGGACCCTGCCAGCGGGGAAGTGACAGAACTGCGCTGTAGCTATGACCCGGAAACCGGTGGCGGCAAGCTCCCGGAAGGTCGGAAGAAGGTCAAGGGGATCATTCACTGGGTATCGGCGGCGCATGCCCTGCCGGTCAAGGTGCGTCTCTATGATCGTCTTCTCAGCGTTGCCGACCCGGCCGGCGAGAAGCAGCGTGATGACCGCGAACTGCTCAACCCGGACTCCCTTGAGCAGATCGACAAGGCCCTGGTGGAACCAGGCCTGGCTACAGCTGAACCGGGTGACGCCTTCCAGTTTGAACGGCTCGGTTACTTTGTTGTCGATGCAGCGGATTCGGAACCAGGTCGTCCGGTTTTCAATCGGGTTGTTACGTTGCGTGACACCTGGGCGAAAGTCGCCGAAAACTAGGGAAGTGACTTAGCATCCTTGGAGAAAACCATGTCATTACGTGTTTACAATACGCTTTCAGGCAAGAAGGAAGATTTCCAACCACTGGTCCCCGGCAAGGTCGGGATGTACGTGTGTGGAGTGACGGTTTACGATTATTGTCATATCGGTCACGCCCGGGCCAATATCGTTTTCGATATCGTCTACCGTTACCTGCAGTACAGCAATTACGATGTCACCTACGTACGCAACTATACCGACGTTGATGACAAGATTATCAACCGCGCCAACCAGCAAGGCATCAGCAGCAAGCAGCTTGCCGAAGAGTTCATCCAGGCTTTTGATGAAGACATGGAAGCTCTTGGGTTGCGCAAGCCGACTCACGAGCCAAAGGCCACCGATTATATTGATCGGATTATTGTTCTTGCGAAGCAGCTGATCGAGAAGGGCATGGCCTACGAATCCGCCGGGGACGTTTACTACAGCGTGGAGAAATTTCCAACCTACCTGAAGCTCTCGAAACGCAACATGGAAGAGATGCAGGCCGGGGCGCGTATCGCGCCGGGTGAGCAGAAGCGCAACCCGATGGACTTTGCCCTCTGGAAGGCTGCCAAACCGGGCGAGCCCAGCTGGGAATCACCCTGGGGGCCTGGACGGCCCGGTTGGCATATCGAATGCTCGGCCATGAGTTCGGCGCTGCTGGGAGAGACCTTTGATATCCATGGCGGTGGTCGTGACCTGATCTTCCCGCACCACGTAAACGACATCGCCCAGTCAGAAGGCGTCTCCGGCAAGCCATTCGTCAAGTATTGGCTGCACAATGGCTTTGTCAATATCAACCAGGAGAAGATGAGCAAGTCCCTGGGCAACTTCTTCACGATTCGCGATATCCTTAAAAGTTATAATCCTGAGGTGGTTCGCTTCTTTATCCTGACCGCCCATTATCGTTCGCCAGTGGATTTCTCCGACCAGAATCTCAAGGAGGCCCAGGCGGGCCTGAGCCGTTTCTACGAAGCGTTGCAGCTTGCGGCCGAGGCCGTCGAGGGCGTACCGGAGAGTGATGTTGCCGCTCAAGAGGGAGCCGAACTGGAAGCCCAGTTCCGTGCAGCCATGGACGATGATTTCAATACGGCCCAGGCCATCGGGCATCTTTTTGAGGGTGTGAGAACCATCAATCGGCTGGTTGCCGAGAAGAAGTTCCGTAAAAAAGCGGACAAGGTGGCATCAGTGAGAGCTCTCCGGAAGAAGATCGCTGAACTCGGTGATGTCCTCGGCTTGTTTGTATCCGACCCGGCCGGTTGGCTGAAGCAACAGAACCTCAAGGGTTTGCAGGCCCTCGGCCTGACAGAGGCGGATCTTGATGCAGCAATTCAGGAACGCCTGGAAGCGAGAGGCAACAAGGACTTCGCCAGAGCCGACCAGATACGTGATGAGCTGGTACAAAAGGGAATTGAATTACTCGATTCACCAGCCGGGACGACCTGGAAGATTAAGTAAGCGACAAAAAATATTACGATCAAAGAGGCTTTTTCGGAGGAGCCAGAGACTGTTGACAAATCCCGCACGTGATGCGGGGGTCGTTTTTTTTCTGGCAGGTGACGTTTCTCAGAATCCCTGTATAAACTTTTTCATTTCAGTCCCACCTGTTCTGAGACAAATTCAGCTATTGGTTAACGGCTAGATATTCCTTCGAGGTGAGGTTACCCAGCGACTCAAACGTGCGCTCCCTTTTTCTTGAAAATCCTTCTGCATTGTCCTAGGGTACTAAGATTGAAAAAATGTGAAATTCCTGCATCCCCTGAGTTGTCAGAAGATATTTGGCAAATCCGCACTGTTTTCTTTAACGAACAGTTGATCTTATTCATGATAGGCTAAATTCTTATTATAATCAGAGAAAGGGATGACAATGAAGAAATCACTGGTAGTTTGTTTGATGGCTATTACTCTGTTTTTAAGTGGCTGTGAGAGTGCTCAACAGAAGGCCTATGATTTGAAGGCTGACACGATCGGTACACACCGAGTTGTTGAGGTCTATACTGAAGCTGGCAACAAGGTCGCTACGATTGAAGACGAAAGCATGAGATTTGAGTTGGTTGGGGAACGATCTGTTCGGCTGTGGTTGGGTGAAAAGAACGAGAAAGTAATGATTGGGAATATGGGATTTATAATTACGGACAAGTAAAGACCTTTTGATGCTGAACAATTAAGAATGGCCACCCGGAATGGATCCAGGTGGCCATTTTGCCTTTTAGCTAGTGAATAGTCTTGTCTAAGCTTAGCTTCGTGAATCGCTCAATAAAAAAAGAGAGTCTGTTGTGTTGCTCAATACTGAGTGATCCGAAGCGGAGACTTTTGCGACGAACCGGGACAATGCCGTCGCTCAATTGATAGTCAGACACCTCCTTTGCTGGCAGATCTTCGACGATCAATTCATGTTCATAATAAAGATTGATGGGTGGGATTCTCGAGGTTTTGATCTTTTTGACAAGATAACGGAAAGAGAGGCCACTTTCGCAAATATCAATAATATGGTATGGCAACTCCCGAGAATCTAGGGGAAGGAAAATTAGGGCCCGTTCTTGTGCGTTGAACCTTTGGGATTTCCTGAAAGGTAGATAACCAGAGTAGTTTTCCATTGTACACGTCCTCCTCGAAGACAATGTAACGTCGAATCTCCTTTCTCTAATGTCGTAAAATCGCCTTACAATATTTATTGATCAGCAGGCAGTTTTTGTTTTGCTTTACTGCCTTGTACAACGGTTAAGCAGTATTCAAGTACTGACTTAGGCTATTGCTGTTTCCGCGTTAGTGCAACAGTTGTGTAGCCGAATCAAAACTCTTTAGTCTTTTGATTATTTCAGGTTTAATCCACGTTGCAATGCTACTGAGGGATATAAATTAGGGCTCAAAAGATTGATACTAAAGAGAGCCTGAATGTTGTCGGACCTTTTTGGGGCTGGGTTTTTAATAAGTCCTTTTCTTGAGTGTTGCTATGGAGAGTATGCTTACTTGGCGGGCTTTCTATAAAGGCTGACATTTAAGAAAAAAAAGCCCCACAGTCCAGGAGGAGGACTGCGGGGCAACGGGTTTCTATGGGTTCTTCGTTTTGGAGAGGGAACATGAAGAAACATGCTCTGATCTTTAATCAGACTGTTTTTGTCAGGTATGTCAACTAAAAAATAAATGGCCATCCAGGATCGAAACCTGCTGGCCATAATTTTGCGAATTAATCAGCTTTCTAAATATCTTTATCAATAACACGCCGGTTTTCGTCTCGGCAGTGGTGCTATGTAGGAATGATGCATTCAGAAGAGTCATGGCTTAGTCTGCTCACGGCTTTTGTGAAAATGGACTCTTCAAGTTGATCGTGCGGATAAGAATGAAACAATTCAGCTCTCCTCAGTCTGATGGTTTCAATAAACATTGATGAAGAAAAAGGTCTTCAAAACCTGAATTTCAAACCGAAGGCAAGAGCATTGGAGACACCGTCGTCTGCAACAATTCCAAAAGCATTGGAGCGATGGTGGATTCGGATAATAGCAGCTATATTTGGATGCGACGGCAATACGACCTCCAACTCTACCAGCATATAAACTTGTAAACGCTCAGATTCACCGCTTCTCTGTACTTCTATTTCGGGAACATCCGTCGCGTATGAAGGTCCGATGCCAGCAGCTAAACTGGTATCTAGGTATCTGTCCCAAAAAAAAGCTTCCCAACGAGCAATTAGCAAAGCATTAAATTCCCAGTGATCCTGCTGATCAAAATGTTTAACTATCTGCCCCTCGACCTCAAAACTGGCTAGCTCATCATATGTAGCGAAGCGCCGCGCTAATGCCAGTGCCACTAAATATGAGTCCTCGAAATCAAGGTCTAGAAATCCAACAGCAAAATCACCAATTTCGTTATCGGTCATCCGGCCCCCATAAACACTTAGTGCATACGACGGCTTATCTTCTAGACGCTGCATTTCTGCCAAACAAGGACTGACAAATGTCATGAGGAAACAAGTGATCAGTGTTGACTTTTTCATGACATTTTTTATAAGGCAGGACATAATCCCTCTCCTTGCAGTAAAAAGTAGGCATTATGCGTCAATGATAGCAAGCACTCGATAAACGACAAGAGCACGAATCAATAAAGCCTGCCGATTCTGCTGGCAGAATGACGTCTGTGACATGGTCTGTGCTTATCGTTAACTCTTATGTCATTGAGCGTCAGGCTCGTAACCGTAAATGTCTTAAATTGCGCTATCAATAACACGACAGTTTTCGTCTCGGCAGTGCTGCAATATAATAAAGCCCCCGATCCGAAGACCGAGGGCTTTAAGGAGGTCGTTTATGAAGAAGATTGATATTCATAAACTGAAATAAACGTATCATATCGGTTCTCATATTTGTCTCATAAGGTCCTGACAAATAAGAAGTGGCCACCTGTTTCCAGGCGGCCATTTTCATTCTACAAGTCGTTAGTTTTAAGAATACTTCGCAATCTTTTAGCATATTTCCTGAAAACCTCTTCTCTCTAGTCTTTAGTAGTGAGATCCAGAAGTTCAGCCCAAGCTGATGCGGCCAAAGCTTCTGTTAAATTTTCAATAATTGCCGCCTGTGCGTGAACTGCGTCTATAATCGCTTTTACTGGCTGAAGTCTCTCTGATGTGGTTGTATCTAGATTAATCTCCTTCATGTGCCAGTTCGGAAACAACCTTTTTAAGTCACCGATCTGGATTCCAAGAGTAATTATCTTTTCATGACGGATGTCCTTCAGAATATTTGTAAAAAGCCTGTCAATATTCTCTTCCGGACCTTCTATGATCTGAAAGAACACACCACCCTTTGCCATCAAGACCCCGGTGATGTCTTTTTCCGCATTGTTCTTTGCGGCCTGACTTGAAATTTCCTTAATTTCATTGACAGACATATCCTTTACGAAACTGCTAATATAATGTATCCGCTTGAGCATTTGTTCCTCCTAAGGGAGTTATTGACGAAATAAAACAACACTTATGCATTGTACTAACAAATAAGATAAAGGCCACTCGTTTCCAGTTGGCCGTAAGATGTCTTCCTAAATATCCGGTGGGTATCCTGATCAACAAGTAGCCGATTTTCGTCCCACAAGTCGAGATTTGTGGGACGCAACACGCCCCTGCAAGGACTTCAAAGAAACTTGCTATTGATGTACTATGCACGATCTGTCTTACAAGTTGATGCGACTAAGGAGGATTATTTTCTATGATAAAGACGACTGGTTTTGACAACGAAAAGTACCTCGAAGAGCAACACGAGAAGATCTTGGAGCGCGTTCAGAAGTTTGATAACAAACTTTACCTGGAGTTCGGCGGGAAGATCATGTTCGATTACCACGCCGCCAGGGTCCTGCCCGGGTTCTCCCCCAATGTTAAAATGAGATTGCTGCAAAAGTTAAAAGGGAATGCAGATATTATCTTGTGTATCTATGCCGGCGACATCGAACGGCGAAAAATGAGAGCAGACTTCGGGATCACCTATGACGTTGATGTCATGAGACAGATCGATGACCTGCGTAGTTGGGGAATCGAGGTCACTGCCGTGGTTATCACCCGCTTTGAGGACCAGCCAGCGGTCAATATTTTCAAGAACAAGTTGGAACGACGCAATATCAAGGTTTACACTCACCGTTACACCAAGGGGTATCCTACGGATGTCGATATGATCGTCAGCGATGCAGGCTACGGTGCCAACGACTACATTGAAACGACAAACCCCCTGGTTATCGTTACCGGCCCCGGTCCGGGGAGTGGTAAACTCGCGACCTGCCTGTCTCAGATGTATCATGAGCACAAACAGGGTGTAAATTCAGGCTACGCAAAATTTGAGACCTTTCCCATCTGGAGTATCCCCCTGAAGCATTCAGTAAACGTGGCCTATGAATCAGCAACGGCTGATATCGGTGATTTTAACCAGATCGACCCTTATCATCTCGAGGCATACGATCAAGTCGCGATTAATTATAACCGTGATGTTGAGGTCTTTCCTGTCCTCAAGCGCATTTTGGAGAAGATTATGGGTCACGCGGTCTATAATTCTCCGACTGACATGGGCGTCAACATGGCGGGCTTCGGGATTATCGATGACGACCTCGTCAGCGAGGCGGCCAAACAGGAGATTATCCGCAGGTTCTTCCGCTATCGTTGTGAGTATGCTCTGGGCTATGTCGATATGGCAACTGTCCAAAGGGCTGAGTTGATTATGAAAGAGCTTGACTTGAAACCGGAAGACCGCAGGATAGTTGAGTCGGCCAGAGGGTGTATTGAGAATGGCGAAATGGAAGGCAAGGGGAATGATGGGATCTACTGTGGGGCAGCTATCGAACTTCATGATGGAACGATTATCACAGGCAAAAACACTCCTTTGATGCATGCAGCCTCCAGCTTGGTCCTTAACGCCATCAAAACCCTTGCCGGGATTCCTGATGATATTCACTTGCTGTCTCCGGGGATCATTGAATCAATCGGTAGCTTGAAAAAAGACATCCTCAATAGCAAGGCCATCAGTCTTGATCTTGAAGAGACCTTAATAGCCTTGAGTGTGAGTACCACAACCAACCCGACCAGTCAGATGGCCATGACTAAGTTGAAGCAACTAAAAAACTGTGAGGTGCACCTGACCCATATCCCGACACCGGGTGATGAAACAGGTTTGCGAAGACTTGGCGTCAACCTGACCAGCGATCCGAACTTCCCGTCGCGGGCACTGTACGTAACATAGAAGCGGAGCGGAGCGAACATCACTACAACTGGAACTGAGGGCCGCTGGTTCGTATCCAGTCATCCTGACCAGTCCTTTAATGAGAGCGACCTTCCTGGGGCCGCTCTTTTTCTTATAAATCCCTTGCATTGCTTTGGGTGTTTATTTTGGTCAAAATGCAAAGTTCTTTCTGATCCTGCAATATAGGAATGGCCTCTCCTGGGTGGAAGGGCCATTGTTAATCCCCCGAAAGATTGAGTATAAATATCTTAGGGATTCTTGCAAAAAGGTATTTTGACGGTTTAATTAATATAAATGAAGATTTTAAATACGGGTTAAAGGGAGGCTTTTATGAATGGAATTTATTTTCTAACAAATAAGCACTTTCTAAAATTAATTATATCAATAGGAATATTTTTTCTTCTTTCTGCCTGCGGTGGCGGAGGAGGTGGTGATAGCGACACCCAAAGTGATGAGTTACCTTTAGAGCTGGGACTAGATGGACCCGGCGATACAGGTGGGTACTTCCCTCTAGAAGTAGGCAATCTGTGGGTTTTCAGAGGGACTTCATTTTCCTCGAGTGGGTCTCTTGATTATTACCACAATACAATCAGCATTAACAAAACCAAAAACATCGATGGATTTGACGCTTTAGTATTAGAAGAAACAAATTCATACGGAGAAGGAGTTTTTGAAAGCTATATTTTCAAAGATCTTAATGGAATCGCTAATCTTGGGAGTAGTGATGAAGGAGCCCTAGGTGTCCAAATATCAAAATATTGGGAAGTCCGCTTCCCCTTGGTAGTCGGGGAAAGTTTTGTACAGCTTGATAGAACAGGACTAAATCTTGGGGAAGACTTAGATGATGACGATATAAATGATTCGTTTAATATACGTTCAGTTGTTAAAGTAATTGGCTTTACGACCAAAACGGTTCCTGTTGGAACATTTAATGATGTTGTTCATATCAGAAGAAATTTGAATCTCGATTTTATCTTGTCCTCTTCTCCAGACAAATCTGCAACCGCTCAAGAGGATGCTTATTTTGCTCCGGATATTGGCTTTTTAGAAAGGTCACTATCTGTCACAATTGATGGTGTAACTGAAAACTTACTTGAGCAACTAGCTGCTTATTTAGTCAATGGTCAACCTTCTGGATTAAACCAAGTGACAAATTCTGTAATCGCAGATCAAGTTGATTTAGAGGAAGAAGTTTATTACTTATTTGATGTTTTTTCTGAAACAGACCAGACTGTTTCAATGGCAGGTTTGACTGGTAACGCAGATCTTATTCCCATACTGCCTGGTAATTGCAAACAGGGCTATACTATTAGACCTGATACATACCCTGAGGATTGTCAAATTACGTCAACGTCAAATCGTGTCATTTTTGCTGTGAATGGATTGGAAAGTTCTGAATACGTTCTTTCGATTGCTCAGACTCCAAATGTTCTTTTCCCGATTGATGAAGGGCTAAGTAATGCCCCACGTCTAATAGAACAAAACATTCCCACTGTTGGAAAAGTCGGCACGGGAGTAAGTTATTACAACTCTACAGATCTTTCATACGGGAATCATTTAGTGAGTATTTCTGGATTGAATGCTGATGCAGACTTAGGAGTGTATTCGGATGAGACGTATTCAACTGAATTGGGATGCATTTTAAATCTGCCAGGGGGTTTCGATAACTCTCCTAAGGATTGTATTGTTGAAAATGTAACTGAACTCTATTTTAGAGTTGAATCTGGTGGAGTTGGAGCTTCATACATTATTTTAGCCAAAAGAGTAATCTATTAGCCAGGACATACTTCTTCGTGTTCTACATCCAAAAAACCCATAGAACCCGTTGCCCCACAGTCCCCTCCAGGCTGTGGGGCATTTTCTTGGTATGCAGGATCAGATAGAATCCAACTCCTCTGCCAAGCTGTCATGCAAAATGATTTTGGGGGGATATAATAACATATGAAGCATGTTTTCTTGAGAACCCTAAAAAAAGGATACAGCTATGTTCAAAGCCAAAGCCTATTCAGCCTCCAGTGCCACCTCACCACTGGCCCTCGACAGCATTCAGCGTCGCGAGGCCGGTGAACGTGACGTGCAGATCGAGATACTGTTTTGCGGCATTTGCCACTCCGACCTGCATACGGCGCGTAACGAGTGGAGCAGCGTTATGCCTACAACCTATCCCTGCGTGCCGGGTCACGAAATTGTCGGCCGGGTCATCAAGGTCGGCAGCGAAGTCAAGAACTGCAAGCCGGAAGATATCGTCGGAGTCGGTTGCTTGGTCGATTCGGATCAGACCTGTCCCCATTGCCAGGCGGACGTCGAGCAATTCTGTGCAAATGCAACGTTCACCTACAATTCCCCGGACAAGCACCTCGGTGGTGTGACCTATGGCGGTTATTCTGAGAGTATCGTCGTTGATCAACGTTTCGTCTTGCACGTCCCCGGTAATCTCAACCTGGCCGGTGTGGCGCCGCTTCTCTGTGCTGGGATCACCACCTACTCGCCAATGCGCCGCTGGGGCGAGCTTAAGGGGAAAAAGGTTGGCATTGTCGGTCTCGGCGGTCTGGGGCATATGGGGGTCAAGTTCGCTCGTGCTTTCGGTTCCCACGTTGTGGTCTTTACGACCTCGCCGGGCAAGAAAGAGGATGCGCTGCGTCTCGGAGCCCACGAGGTCATTCTCTCCACAAATCCTCGTGAGATGAAGCCGCACATCGGCAGCTTTGATTTCATCCTCGACACCATTGCCGTCGAGCACGATATCAACGGCTACATTAATATGCTGGGCCTCGATGGTAACATCACCCTGGTTGGTGCACCGGAGAAACCGCTCCCTGTTTCATCTTTCGCCCTTCTGTTTGGGCGCAAAAGCATCTCGGGGTCGCTGATTGGTGGCATCAAGGAGACTCAGGAAATGCTCGATTTCTGCGGTGAGCACGACATTACCTCCGATGTTGAGGTCATTCCGATCCAGCAGGTCAACGAGGCCTACGAGCGTTTGTTGAAGTCCGATGTGAAGTATCGTTTCTCCATCGACATGGCCTCTCTCAAATCGAAGTAAACGAAGATGGCCACCTGTAACAGGGTGGCCATATTTGCTTGTCAGGCTCTTTCAGTAATAAACTGAGAAAATGAAAAATCCGCAAGTTTGGTGCCCCAAAATTCAGGATTAAGAGTATACTCCCTGACGCCCAGTGCCTATCGAGTAACAATAACAGGAGATAACGTTGAAAAAAATTACACTGCTGATTGTTCTTATCCTCTGCATTTCTGTCGCTGCTTATCTTTACATCGATACAAAAGATCCCGTGATCTCATGGGGTGTCGAGCAAAATGCATATATAAATGACGCCTTGAAAATTAATATCAGCGACGACATAGGCTTAAAAGATGTCTGCTATTCTTTGTCCGGTGGCTCCTGTTCCGGTGAAGAAAGGTGTTCAAGTGACCTTGGGTCGCAATCGTTTGACCTGCTGATTGATCCTGGGCAATGTGTCGTCGATTCAGAACCATTGAAGGTCAAGATGGCTGTCAAAGTGGTTGATACCTCGATCGTTGCAAACAAAACAGAGGATTCTATTGAATTGACCTACGACCGGCAGGCTCCGAACCTGACAACCCTGGGCGGGACCCTCTCCATGAAGCGTGGCGGGACAGGGGTCGTCCTTTACGAAGTGGGAGAAGTGCCCGTTGAAACAGGGGTCCTCCTGGATGATTTGCACTTTAAAGCTTTTGCTCTGGGACAAAACAAGTATCTGAGCTTTTACGCGCACCCATACTTCGTTGAGGCGGATGATTTCAAACCGAGGGTCTTTGCCGTTGATGCAGCGGGTAACCTGAGGAAGATCCGGCCCGGGTCGAGAACCGCTTCGTGGACCTATCCTACAGAAGAGATTGAGTTGACGGACGATTTTCTGGAGATTGTCAAGGATAAGATGATGGCGACGTCAACCAGCAAGCCTCTGGATGTATTTGTCGAAATCAACAATAAAATCCGGCAAGAGAACTATCAGAAAATTGTTCAGCTCTGCCAAACGACAGTTCCGGAAAAACTCTGGCAGGGAGTTTTCCTGCGTAACCAGGGGGCAACCAGGGCCAATTTCGCAGAGGACCGCACGTACAAATACCATTCCGAGGTTGTCAGTAAACAGGTTCACACCGGCCTTGACATTGCTGGTCTGAACAACATGGAAATTCAGTCAGCCAACCATGGCAAGGTAATATTCGTTGGAGAAATAGGTATTTATGGCAATGTTGTGATCATCGACCATGGCTATGGGTTACACACTCTGTATGGCCATCTCAGCAAGGCGGATGTCCGTGAAGGGGACCATGTTAAAAAAGGCGATGTGATTGCAGTCTCCGGAGAGACGGGCCTGGCTTTTGGCGACCATCTGCACTTTGAGGTAAGAGTCAACGGTGTCCCGGTGAATCCCATTGAATGGTTTGATCCAGTGTGGGTTGTCAATAACATAGAGACCTTTTTGCCAAAAGCCGATATGTAATCCCAGAAGTCCCGAGCATATCTGAGGCACCCAATCATTCACTATTCGTTCACAGAGTTTTTTTGCCAGGACCATGGCCAAATTTGAACTGAAAACCGAGTACACCCCGCAAGGTGATCAACCCCAGGCGATAAATGAACTGGAGCAGGGCATCCGGCGTGGCGACCGGCACCAGGTCCTGCTTGGCGTGACCGGCTCGGGGAAAACATTTACCATGGCCAACGTGGTCAACCGGCTACAACGCCCGACCCTGGTGTTGGCGCCGAACAAGACTCTGGCCGCACAGCTCTATGGTGAATTCAAAGAACTTTTCCCTGGCAACGCTGTTGAGTACTTTGTCTCCTATTACGACTACTACCAGCCGGAAGCCTACGTCCCGACTACGGACACCTTCATCGAAAAAGACTCCTCGATCAACGAAGAGATCGACAAGCTGCGACACAGCGCTACGCGCAGTCTCCTGACCCGGCGCGACGTGTTGATCGTTGCGTCGGTTTCCTGCATCTACGGACTCGGTTCACCGGAAGCCTATCACGGCCTGTTGATACGTCTGGAGCAGGGGATGGAGCTCGAGCGCAACCAGCTGCTCAGGCGGCTGGTCGACATCCAGTACAGCCGCAATGACATCGATTTTCATCGCGGCAGTTTCCGGGTTCGCGGCGACACGGTAGAAGTATTCCCGGCCTATGAAGAGGATCGTGCGCTACGCATCGAGTTTTTTGGTGACGAGGTCGAAACGATCAGCGAAATTGATCCGCTGCGCGGCAAGGTGATCGATCGCCTTACATCGACCGCGATTTTCCCGGCGAGCCATTACGTGGCCACCAAGCCGACCCTGGACCGGGCAATTCGTGACATTCAGGAGGAACTTCGGGAGCGTATCCAGTTTCTGCGTGCCGGCAACAAGCTGGTGGAGGCACAACGCATCGAGCAGCGCACCCTGTTTGATATCGAGATGATGGAGGAGATGGGCTTCTGCCAGGGGATTGAAAACTATTCCCGCCACCTGGATGGCCGCGCACCGGACTCGCCTCCGGCCACGCTCTTCGATTATTTTCCGGAGGACGCCCTGGTCTTCATCGATGAGAGCCATGTCACCGTCCCCCAGCTGGGGGGGATGTATCGAGGCGACCGCAGCCGCAAGGAGACCCTCGTCGAATACGGTTTCAGGCTCCCCTCAGCCCTGGATAACCGGCCGCTGACCTTCGATGAGTTCAGCGACAAGAAGCTGCAGACGGTCTACGTCTCTGCGACGCCGGGCGATTATGAACTGAGCAGTGCTGCCGGCGTGGTTGTCGAACAGATCGTCCGGCCGACCGGCCTGGTCGATCCGCCACTGGATGTGCGCCCGGCAGGCAACCAGGTTGATGACCTGATCGACGAGATCCGCCGGACCGTGGCAAAGCAGGGGCGGGTTCTGG
>JAFDBW010000268.1 GCA_019313105.1 Deltaproteobacteria bacterium
GGCTGACGTGAAGATGCACGCCAACCTGCCGAAGTTCATCGCAGAGCGCGCCGGTGTGCCGTTGCGCCCAGGTGATGGTGTTATTCACAGCTGGCTGAACCGTCTGCTTATTCCCGATACGGTCGGTACCGGTGGTGATTCGCACACCCGCTTCCCCATCGGTATCAGCTTTCCCGCGGGTTCAGGGCTGATTGCATTCGCCGGGGCGCTTGGTTTCATGCCCCTGGATATGCCTGAATCTGTTCTGGTTCGCTTTAAAGGCGAGTTTAACGAGGGGATCACCCTGCGTGATGCCGTTAATGCCATCCCTTACTGGGCCATCAAGCAAGGGCTCCTGACCGTACCGAAGAAGAACAAGGTCAACATCTTCAACGGCCGGATCCTGGAGATGGAAGGTCTGCCGAATCTGTCAGTTGAGCAGGCTTTTGAATTGACCGACGCCGCTGCTGAGCGTTCTGCTGCTGCTGGTTGTATCAAGCTGTCCGAAGAGAGTGTCTGCACTTACCTGCGCTCCAACGTTGCGCTGCTGAAAAAGATGATCGCAGAAGGGTACCAGGACCCGGAGACCCTGCAGGGCCGGATTGATGCCGTCAACGAGTGGCTCAAGGACCCCAAGCTGCTCGAAGCCGATGCCAACGCCGAGTATGCTGCGGTGATCGAAATCGATCTGGCAGAAATCACTGAGCCGATTCTGGCCTGCCCGAACGACCCGGATGATGTCAAGCTGCTTTCCGACGTCCAGGGAACTCCGATTCAGGATGTCTTCCTCGGTTCCTGTATGACCAACATCGGTCACTTCCGCGCGGCAGCCGAGATCTGGCGCGGTGAGAAGTTCAACCCGAATGTTCGAACCTGGGTTTGCCCACCGACCCGCATGGACCAGGACAAGCTCAAGGAAGAAGCGGTCTTCTCGGTGTTCAGCGCCATGGGTGCTCGTCTGGAAATCGCCGGTTGCTCGCTTTGCATGGGTAATCAGGCCCGTGTCCCAGATGGTGTGAACATGTTCTCCACTTCGACCCGTAACTTCGATGATCGTATTGGTAACGGCGCCCAGGTTTACCTCGGTTCTGCAGAACTCGGTGCTGTCACGACAACCATGAGTAAACTGCCGACTCCGGCGGAATACCTCGCGGTCTACAAAGAGAAGGTTGCGCCGAAGAAGGACGAGATCTACCAGTACCTGCAGTTCGATGAGATGGATGGCTACAAATAAAGAGAAATAAAAGTTAAAAAGGCCAACTTGTGCGTGAAGTTGGCCTTCAGGCGGCTGACAGAGTTCAGCCAGAATTAAGATAGAGAGGGCAACAGATGGTTCATCTGTTGCCCTTTTTCATTGTACCCTAGCATCCAAAGCCAAAAGCAAAACCGGGGGTCGCGCCCCCCGACGGCGCCTTACTCTTTTACTGGACCAAAAGAGTAAGCAGAAAAAGACCTACGCTACGATGGGCACTTCTTTCTCGTGAGGGCGGCAACCTCACTCAGAGAAGATAATACGATTAATCCTCTACATGTCCCGCGCAGAATCCGAGGCTCTTGAGAGACTCTCCATTTGTCGAGGATTGCAACAGATGTCATGTCTTTAGCTTTTTTCCTTCTAGGTCACACTGAAAGGAAGGCCCCTCGGTAACGGGCCGACTTATTATGCCCTGTCGTTATTAAATGTCTCAGAAATCTGGCAAAGGAGATGCCCTCCGCAAGGAGAAAGGCGGTTTGCATACTTTTGTTGCCGGACAAAAGTATGTCGGCGGGCGTGATCCGCCGGTTTTGTCTTTCAAAAGAGCAACAAGGGCTTCAGATTAACTATCTGTTGCCCTAAAAAACAAACCGCATCACGTGCGGAGTTTTTCAACAATCTGAGGAGACTCCCTTTGGAGTAGCCTTGTTTTTAAGTGCAAGGTCCGGGGTGCGAAAAGACTTTAGGGTCTTCTTGCGGATTGATACCTTTCCTCTCACCTCTAACCTTTAAATTCCCTTGCACCAGCGGCACTTCAACGCTAAATTTAATACAGCAATAATTTTCGCACAGTTGGCCCAACCTGAACGCCGCAGAGACAATGGCAAGGTGTGCAAATGTCCGAAGACAATGTCCTGTTTCAACCCATCAAGAAGTTCTGCCGGCGCAATGTAGCTACTTGTGAACCTGATGACACGGTTCTACATGTTGCCGGAGTCATGCGCGACCGGCAGATTTCCAGCATTATCGTTTGTGAGGACACCACGCCGGTCGGAATCCTGACCGATCGCGACCTGCGCAACAAGGTTGTCTCCCTGGCAATCGATCCTGCCACGATTGCCGCCCGGAAAATCATGAACGCCCCATTGATTACTGTCAGTGAAGATGACTTTATTTTTGAAGCGCTCTACCGGATTTCCAAGAATGGGATTCATCGGATTTGTGTCGTTGACCAGGAGCACCGCCTGTCGGGCATTATTACCGTTTCAGATATCATGCGTCTGCAGACGCACTCGCCGCAGAAGCTGATCCGCGACATCGATAATGCTGCCACCCTCGATGAATTGAAGAATTACCACTTGCAGATTCAGGACCTGGTCCTGCATCTCGTCAGTACCGGTGTCCCACCCCGGGAGCTGGTCCGTATGATCGCATTGCTGAACGACCAGCTGCTGCTACGCCTGATTGATCTGCTGCGTGCCCGTCAGTTCAGCGACATGACCGATAAGTTTGCCTTTGTCGTCCTCGGCAGTGAAGGGCGTCGTGAACAGACACTGACCACCGACCAGGACAATGCCATTATTTATGCCGACGATCTCTCCGCGGAAGACATTGCCGAGATCGAAGCGTTCTCGGAGAAGCTCATCGACTCATTGATTGAGATTGGCGTACCGCCTTGCCCGGGGGGCATTATGGCGAAAAATAAATTCTGGCGGCGCAGCTTCAGTGAATGGGCAAAGGTGCTTGGTACCTGGCTGACAAATCCGCTGCCGGAGCATATTCTGAATGGCAGCATGTTTTTCGACCTGCGCACGATTTATGGTGATCCGAGCCTGGAAAAAGGCCTCAGGGAGATGCTGGCCGGGCATTTCAAAGAAGAGAGAATGTTACTGACGCGTTCTGCGGCCAACGTCAATCGGTTCAAACCGCCTCTCAGTCTTTTGGGTGGCATAAAGACGGAGCATGACCAAGAGCATCGCGGCCAGA
>JAFDBW010000269.1 GCA_019313105.1 Deltaproteobacteria bacterium
GCGCTTTACACTGAAACGCGCTTAAGGGTTTTGTCCTGCTCAGGGTTTTGTCCTGCTTAGGCGGCGACCGAGTTTTGGCGCCGCAGGGGCTTTGCCGCGCCGGTCGGGCGCCGTCTTGCCGTAAGCCTTGCCCTTCGCCGGGGCCTTCGCTGGGCTCCTGGTCTTTGCTTTCGCTTTGGCCTTCACCGGTCTGGCGGATTTTTTCTTTGCCTTGACGGCCTTGTCCGGCTTCGCCTTGGCACCACGTTTAACGGCAATCGCGGGGAATTCGGCAATTGTCTGTTGCGGGATGGCATACTCGAGCAACGCTTCTATCGCCTGCAGCCGCGGCAGCTCTGCCGGACAAACCAGCGAGATCGCCACGCCGTCCTCACCTGCCCGACCGGTCCGGCCGATCCTGTGCACATAATCTTCGGGGACCTGGGGCAGATCGTAATTGATGACATACGGCAGGCGCTCGATATCCAGGCCGCGTGCGGCCACGTCTGTGGCAACCAGCACCCGGAATACCCCCTGTTTGAACTCGGCCAGGGTCCGTGTCCGCAGCGACTGGCTCTTGTTGCTGTGAATCGGTGACGTCGTGATGCCATCAAAAAGCAATTCATCTGTGAGTTTATCGGCACCGTAACGAGTCCGGGCGAAGACCAGCACCTGGTGCCAGTCCCCCTTGCGAATCAGGTGCGAGAGCATTTCGCGCTTGCGACTGCGCTCCACCGGATAGATCAGTTGGGTCACAGCATCGGCGGCGATATTGCGGCGCGCCACTTCAATGCGTCTTGGCTGGTCAAGCAGTTCGTCGGCAAGCTGTTTGATGATCTTCGAGTAGGTAGCCGAAAACAGCAGGGTCTGGCGTTGCGGCGGCAGGTAATCGGCGACCCGGAGGATATCGTCGATAAAACCCAGGTCGAGCATGCGGTCCGCCTCGTCAAGGACCAGGAACTCGATCTCGGTAAGGTTGATCGTCCTGCGTTCGGCGTGGTCGAGCAGTCGACCCGGCGTCGCTACGACGATGTCGACGCCGCGATGCAATCTTTCGATCTGGGCCCGGATATTCACCCCGCCATAAATCATGGTAGAGCGCAGCGACAGGCGTCGACCGTAATTCTGCATCTGGCCGCTGACCTGGGCGGCCAGTTCCCGGGTCGGCACCAGCACCAGGGCCCGCGGATTCCGGCGCTTATTCCTGGGTGTGTGTTCGCTAAGCATCTGCACGATCGGCAGGGCAAATGCGGCCTTCTTGCCGGTTCCGGTCTGGGCGCCGGCCAGCAGGTCGCAGCCCTCGAGAACGACCGGGATCGCCTGGCTCTGGATCGGGGTCGGCGTGCTATACCCCTGAGTGGCAATGGCGCTCAACAGTTCGGCCCGCAGGCCAAGAGATTCAAATGACATCGATGCATATCCTTATGAGGTGAGATACAATCATACCTGATCTCTCACGTTGAGGGTCCAATATCCAGGGAAATCGTGATTCCTTGCATCGATTGGTTGCCTTGTGAGAATCTTTCTGCATGGACAAGGCTGCTCTTCTGGAAAAAATCATCACCAGTCTGACCAACGACCTCGCGCTCCTGACAAAGGCCGCCCGGACCGCCCATGAGGCGGCCACCCACGAAGAGTGTCTGCCGGACAACAAGTATGACACCACCGGGCTGGAAGCTTCCTACATCGCCCAGGGCCAGGCCAACCGTGCCCAGGAAATTCGCCAGGCGCTCGAGCACTACCAAAAGCTGAAGCTGCGCCCTTTTGACGACACAACACCGATCCGCTTAACCGCTTTGGTGACCATTGAAGATGACGATGGCGGTTACCGGCAGGTCTTTCTCGGGCCTGACGCAGGGGGGCTGAAGTTGACTGTCGGTGACGCGGAGGTCGTGATCATCACGCCGGAGTCACCTGTGGGGCGGGCCTTGCTGGGCAAGGTCTGCGGAGATGAGATCCAGATCGGCAGCGGCAAGGACAAAAAGACGCTCACCATTGTTGGGGCCGCCTAGATTTTGGCCCTGTAATAAAGAGACACTCCCTATTGAATATCTCCGGCACCCGACATCCAGCACCTGCCCTTGGCTCCCCTAACAGAGAGGATAAAAGAAACTCAGGGTCATGGAGCCGAAGTTGTGTGCATCATCCTGTCCTTCGAATTCCCTGGTCCGGGTGACGTGGCTGTAGGTCAACATCAGGTTGCCATAACTGAGCGTCACGCCTGCGGCCAGATCGGCCACCCAGGCTTTTTTATCAACGCTGTGGCTGTCGGTAAAGGTATTGCCGTCAAGAAAGATGTCGCGCACCACATATCTGCCATCGACCGCCCCAAACAGGTAAAGACTCGGCTTTCTGCGCGGCGTAAAGAGCGTACTGCCAGCGGGACGGATCAGCGAGACGCCGAAGCTGCGCGGCAGGTTCAGCCCGTATCTGATTTCCAGTCCGGTGTTGAGATAGGTGCTCACATTACCGACCGTCCCGCCGGCATGCGCGATCGCATCGGCAGTGAGTAAATTTTCTGATTTCGGGTAAAACAGCCACTTGCGCTCAAAAGCCACCACCAGCCCCGGCTCGTTTTTCAGCTGGTTGTCCCAGCCCTCTGCCCTGTCAATACCACGCAGATCGTGGACCAGGTCCTGGGTCTCTTTCGCATACGCCTGCGGCCCGACGATCCCCATCTGAATTTCCACGCTGTCGAGAAAATCGAGGTGATCGACGAACTTCGTCTTGCGATGATAGGCCAGACCGACATAGCTCCATCCTGCATAAGGCCGATCATCGGTCACCAGGTCCGAACGACTGATGTCTGACGGGGTGTACATATTCTGGCCAAAAGAGAACTCGGCCTGATGGCTGTATTCCGGTCCGGAATCGCGCAGGTAGGGGATCTTATGGATCAGTTCCAAGACTCTACGGGGGATCACCCCCTTCTTGGCGTGCGGTGACAGGTCTGGAGAAATCAGCGAGTACTTGACGCCATTGGTATAGTTGCTGTCGGTACCGTCGAACAGGTCGTTTTCGAAAAAGATCGATTGCGCCCAGGGATTGTTCTGCTCCTCTTCGGCCAGAACCGTGCCGGGGATCGCCAGAGCCATCGTCAGGATCAAGCACAGCCACAGTGTTTTCCCGCGAGGTCTTGGCGTTGTCTGTTTACAGGAAAGCATGGACATAGGACTGCTTTTCATATCTCTCTGTCAGTGACCAGTGACCAGTGACCAGTGAGCTGTGATCTGTTCTCTGTTTTCAGTCCCCAGTCTCCAGCCTCCAGCCAATGCCTCAAACCCAGCCCCTGCCCCTAGAGTCACCGGGTTCTAAACTGATAGCTCTCATGTTCCTCGCGAGCAATATCCGCTTTTACCTCTTCGACACTGCGCTTGTAGATGATCTCTCGCCCCATGATGCTGCCGGCATAGGCCAGGCTGTTGCGCGTCGGCGTCAGTTTGCATTTGACGTTATGCACCCCTTCGCCAAGCACAATCCAGATCCCATCGACCTTTTTGTCGGACACCACGACCTCCAGGACCTGGTTGCCTTCCACCTGAACCTTGATCTTTGCATCAGCCATTGCAGTTCCAGCCTCCTTCAATCATCTTACAAAACCAGCCCCCGCCTCAAACCAGCCTCCAGCCCCCAATCTCTGCCTCTAACCAGCCCCGGCCCCTAAGGTGCCAAACGCTCGATCATCCAGCTGCCCGCATCGTCGCGCCGGTAACGCAGCCGGTCGTGCAGCCGGTCTTTGCCTTCCTGCCAGAACTCGACGCTTTCGGGCACCAGCCTGTAGCCGCCCCAGTGCTCAGGTCGCGGCACTTCCTGGCCGACGAACCGCCCGGACAAGTCTTCGAACTGCTTTTGCAAAAAGTCCCGGTCCCTGACCACCTGGCTTTGCGCCGAGGCGTGGGCTTCAAGCTGATGCCCCCTGGGACGGTTGGCAAAATAGCGGTCCGATTCATCGGGCGCCACCTTTTCCACGGGCCCTTCGACCCGGACCTGGCGTGACAGGGGCTGCCAGTAGAAGACCAATGCGGCAAACGGGTTGTCATGCAAATCATGGGCTTTGCGGCCCTGGTAGTTGGTGTAAAACACGAAGCCGCGCGCATCGACGTCCTTGAGCAACACCATACGCGCCGAGGGCTTGCCCTGTTTATCCGCCGTGGCCAGGGTCATCGCATTGGCCAGGGGCAAACCGGCTTGCTCCGCGCCTGCAAACCAGCGCACAAACTGCTTGATGGGATCCGGGTCCATGCGCTCGGCAAGCAACGGAGCTTTGGGTGGATTGTGCGGCATATCGGGAGTCTCTTTTCCGGGAATATCTGACGCTTTGTTCAGCACGTGCATTTTAGCACAGATCAACCTGTTTAGCTTTTGTCATCAGCGGAGCAAGCGGGTCACCCGGCTTGCGTGTCCCGGACGCCGACTGATCTGCCACTCCCTCCGGCCTGCCTGGCGTTCTCTTTTGATATATAATGAAGGCTGTTCTCTGCGAACAGAAGGAGGCGGCATGGCGATTCACCCCTCATCCGGGGGTTGCGTGGTTTCTCTCTGGCTGCAGCGGCTGGTCAAGGTGGAGCCGCAGGAAATCCGGGCGCTGCTTTGGTCGTTCAGCTATTTCTTTGCCCTGCTCTGTGCCTATTATATCGTCCGGCCGATGCGCGATGAGATGGGCATCGCCGGAGGTGTCGAGCAGCTGCAGTGGCTGTTTACCGGGACCTTCCTGGTCATGCTGGCCGCAGTCCCGCTGTTCGGCTGGGTCACCTCGCGCTTCTCCCGCCAACGCTTCCTGCCCCTGGTCTACGGCTTCTTCATCGCCACCCTGCTGATCTTCTTCGTGCTGTTTCGCTCCGGCCTGACCCAGGTCTGGGTGGCGCGGGCGTTTTTTATTTGGGCCAGTGTTTTCAACTTGTTTATCGTCTCGGTGTTCTGGAGTTTCATGGCCGACCTGTTCGACGATGCCCAGGCTAAGCGCCTGTTCGGATTTATCGCCGCCGGTGGCACCGCCGGGGCGCTGGCCGGTCCCGCCCTGACCGCGAGCCTGGCCATCCCGCTAGGGCCGACCAACCTGCTGCTGATCTCCTGCGCCGCCCTGGGATGGGCGATGCTCTGCATCCGGCGGCTCAGCGCCTGGAAGGACAGCCTGGTGCCAGGACCGCCTGGGAACGGGCAGGGGAGCACGACAGATCCGATCTTCGACCAGAACGCCGGTCTCGGCGGCGGCGCGCTGGCCGGCCTGCGGCTGATCGTCCGCTCGCCATATCTGCTGGGGATCTGCCTGCTGATCCTGTTCTACACGACCCTGTCGACCTTTCTTTATTTTCAGCAGGCGCAGATCGTCCGCGACAACTTTGCCGACCCGGCACAGCGCACAACGCTGTTCGCTACCATGGATTTCGCAACCAACGCCCTGACCCTGTTCATCCAGTTTTTCCTGACCGGGCGCATCGTCCGAGCCCTGGGCCTGGGCTGGACTCTGGCCCTGATCCCCCTGCTGCTTGGTGCCGGCTTCCTGGTACTTGGCATGGCGCCGGTGCTGGCCGTGCTGGTCACGCTGCAGGTGGTGCGGCGCGCCGGCAATTACGCGATCATGAAGCCTGGCCGGGAAATGCTGTTCGTGGTCCTTGATCGGCAGGAGAAGTACAAGGCGAAAAACATCATCGACACGGTCATCTACCGCAGCGGTGACCTGGTCAGCGCCTGGGCCTATACCGGGCTGCAGGCGCTCGGCCTGGGGTTGGCGGCGATCGCCTTGTTCGCCGTTCCGCTGACCGGGCTGTGGACCTGGATCTGCTTCCGCCTGGGCCGGAAACAGGAGGCTCTGGCTAAACAACTGGAGGTACAGCCATGAATCTGAATCACTATTCGATGTCCCGCAGGACCTTCGTCGCCACCCTCGCGGCCGCACTCAGCGCCGTCTGGCTGGCGCCCGGCACAGTGCGCGCTGCGCAGAAAGCCCTGATCCGCAAAACCATCCCGGGCACCGGGGAAGCATTACCGGTGATCGGACTCGGCAGCTCGCGAACCTTTGACATCGGCCGTGACCAGGCCGTTCTGAACAATCTCGTCGAAGTGATGCAGGCGTTTTTCGCCAACGGCGGGCAATTGATCGACTCCTCGCCGATGTACGGCTCGGCGGAACAGGTGATCGGTGAGCTGCTGCAGCGCAGCGGGCCGCAGAACAAGCTGTTCGCCGCGACCAAGGTCTGGACCGATGGCGAGCAGGACGGCATCCGGCAGATGGAGGATTCGCTTAAGAAATGGCGGATCGACCGTTTCGACCTGATGCAGATCCACAACCTGCGCGACTGGCAGGTCCACTTGAAAACCCTGCACGACTGGAAAGCGACCAGCAAGATCCGCTATATC
The DNA here is from genome assembly GCA_019313105.1 of Deltaproteobacteria bacterium. Taxonomy (GTDB): domain Bacteria; phylum Desulfobacterota; class Desulfuromonadia; order Desulfuromonadales; family BM103; genus JAFDBW01. The sequence continues at coordinate 6,337 of JAFDBW010000269.1, forward strand.
GGCATCACCACTTCCCACGGCCGGTACCACGACGAGCTGGAAACGATCCTGCGCAACGAACCGTTCGACTTCGTCCAACTCAGCTACAACATCGAGGATCGCAGCGTCGAACAACGCCTGCTGCCGCTGGCGGCCGAGCGCGGCATCGCGGTCCTGGTCAATCGGCCCTTCCAGCGCGGTGCGCTGTTCGGCAAGGTCAAGGGGCAGACGCTGCCGGATTGGGCTGCCGAGATCGATTGCAACAGTTGGGGGCAGCTGTTCCTCAAGTTCACCGTCTCCCACCCGGCGGTCACCTGTGCGATCCCGGCCACCACCAAGCTCCATCACATGCAGGACAACATGGCGGCCGGTTTCGGCCAACTGCCTGACGCCACCATGCGCAAAAGAATGGTTGATTTTTATGCCACGCTGTAAACCTCGCTGGTATGCAGCGTGTCAATTGACGGGACAGGGCAGGAAACAAGCGGAGTTCAAACGGGACGGGACGGGAGGGGAAAACTAAACCGGGGGCACTTGCTTCAAGTGCCCCCGGTTGAAGACTACTTGTCGATACAGATCCAACCCCATTCACGCTGCTTTTGCACGAAATCCTGGGCTTTCTGTTCACAATAACCGGCTTCATTCTCAGCGGTCCAGAGCATTGTCGTGGTGCCATCTTTTTCATAACGGACTTCGCAGGGGACTTTCGCCTCCTGGTCCTGGTAGACGACAGTGATGACGCGCTCTTCCTGCCCATACGTGCAAACGTAGGTTTCATCAGCAATGGCAAAGCTGGCGATCATGCTCAAGACAATCGTCAGACAAAGGATGGTCAATCTTTTCATTTCGGCAACTCCTTACGGTTGGGTTGGTTTTTGGTATCAAAGGGGCAGACGATATCGGGCGCTCCTACCGAGCGTCCCCGCTGCCGCGATTAGATCACTGGATCATCTTGTTCGGCAAATACAGCACCAGCTCCGGGAAAAACGTCAGCATCACCACCATCAGGATCATGATGATTAAAAACGGCAAGGTCGCCTTGATGATATTCACCACTGGTTCATAGGCAATCCCCTGGATGACGAACAGGCTGAAGCCGACCGGCGGCGTGATCTGCGACAGCTCGACCATGATGACCAGGAAGATGCCGAACCAGAGGGCGTCGAAACCGGCACTGGTGACGATCGGCAGCACGATCGGCAGGGTCATGACGACGATCGAGATGCCGTCGAGGATCATTCCCAGGATCAGGTACATGATGCCGAGCACGACCAGCAGCATGTACGGCGACATGTTGAGGCTGACTATGTATTCGCTGATGCCACGGGCGATGCCGACAAAACCCACCACCTGGGCGAGAAAGGCTGCGCCGGCAATGATCAGGCAGATCATGGCGGTTGTCTGCACAGCCTGCAGCAGTGCTTCCTTGAAATTCTGCCAAGTGAGGTTGCGATAGGCCAGCGCCAGGATGAGTGCACCGAGCACGCCGATGGCGGCGGCTTCGGTGGGCGTGGTGAACCCGAGGTAGATGCCGCCCAAAACGACAAACACCAGCAGCAGCACCGGCACCAGCTCTTTCAGCGAAGCGAGCTTATCGGAGGTACTGTAGGTCTCCTTGGCGGCCGGCACGATGCTCGGCTTCATCTTGGCACGCAGCATGATATAGAGCGAGTAGAAGGACGCCAGCAGCAGGCCCGGAATCACCCCGCCGATAAAGAGTTTGCCGATCGAGGTGTCAGAGAGTACGCCGTAGATGATCATGATCAGGCTCGGCGGGATCAGGAAACCGAGCGTGCCCGCCCCGGCCAGCGAACCGATCGCCAGCGAGCGGTCGTAGCCGCGCCTGGAGAGCTCGTCGAGGGTGATCTTGCCGACTGTGGCGGTGGTGGCCGCGCTCGAACCGGAGACAGCGGCGAACAGGGAGCAGGCCACGACGTTGATGTGCAGCAGCCGCCCGGGGATGTTGGAGAGCCAGGGCACCAGGCCGTTGAGCAGGCGCGTCGAGATGGCTGTGCGGAAGAGAATCTCGCCCATCAGGATAAAGAGCGGCAGTGCAGTCAGCGACCAGGAGTTGAGGCTGTTCCAGCCGGAGTTGGCGACCAGGCCGCCGATCTTGTCCCAGATCGAGATGACCGGCGGCAGGTTGGTTTTGAACAGCAGCATGCCGGTCACGCCCACCGCGAACAGCGAGAAACCGATCCAGAGTCCGGCCAGCAGGTAGACCAGCAGGAAAACGAACAACACCAGACTGAGTGTCAGGGGGTCGGAGATGATAAGAGCCTCCTTAAAGCGTGCGCCGCAACCTGCAGGGTCAAGAGCGTAAAACCGACCACGATCATGGTCTGCGGGATGTAGACCGGCGTCTCCGAGATCGAGTCGGCCCGCATGTCGTAGCTGAAGGAATCGTAGACCATCAGCACCGCATGGTAGAGAAAGAAAGCGCACATCAGCAGCGCCGCCAGGGCCACCAGGATCTCCAGCACCCGGCCCGGCCAGCCGCTCAAGCGGCTAGTGAGGATATTGATGCGGATGTGACCGCCCTCGGCAAAGGTGTAGCTGAGCCCTAGCATGACCACCGTCACCATCAGATAGCCGCTGTACTCGTCGGCGATAAGCGTCGAGCTTTGGAACAGGGAACGCGCCCCGATCTCAACCGAGATCAGGGCGACGATCACCAACATCGCCAGGGCGGACAGGTAGGCGCCGAAGCGGCAGCCCGTATCGATCCAACCCAGCAGCTTTTGTATCATTTGGTGTACTTGTCCAGCAGGGCCTTGACCTCGTCGCTGGAACTGCCTCTGAACTCGTTGATCAGGGTCGCCGCAGCCTTGTCGAGGTCGGCAGAGAGTTCGGCCGAGACGTCGGAGACGGCAATGCCGTTCTCCTCGATCACCTTAATGGAGTCGACGTGGCGCTGCTCGGAAGCGGCCCACTGGCTGGCCTCGACTTCAGCGGCGGCCTTGAGCACGGCGTCCTGCTGAGACTTGTTGAGTGATCTCCAGTAGTCGTTGTTGATGGTGACCATGTTAAGTGGGAAGGCGTAGTTGATAGGCTTGAAGGCACCGAGGACTTCCCAGAACTTGCCGTTCTTGGTCGATTCCGCGGAGGTCAGTACCGAGTCGATCATGCCCGTGCGCAGTGATGAGTAAACCTCGCCCCAGGGCAGCGATACCGGGGAGGCGCCGAGAATCCGCAGGAACTCAGCGCCGTTCTTGTCGTAGGTGCGGGTCTTGAGGTTGCTCAGGTCGGCCTTGACGTTGACCGGGTTCTTGGTGACCAGGCCGCTGGGCGGCCAGGGTGCGGCATAGAGGAACTTCTGCCCCCATTTTTCGGCACCCTTTTCATAGAGCGCCCGGGAATCGTCGTAGAGGTTGCGAGCCTTGGAGAAATCGGGGACCAGGCGCGGCAGTGAGCTGATACCGAAGGTGTGTTCGCTGCCGGCCACCACGCCCATCAGGATATCCGACATCGGTACCTGGGCGTCCTTGACAACCTTGAGCAGTTCGGGCCCCTTAAAGCCGAGGCTGCCGCCGGCATGGACGGTGATCTCGACCGTGCCGTCGGAGTACTTTTTCACCAGCTCGGCGAATTCCATCGCACCTTGGGTGTGGAAGCTGGTAGCACCGTAGCTGGCGTGCAAGTCCATCTTGAAGACATCTGCGTACGCCGGCAGGGCGACAATCAATACAGCGGTCAGCATAACAAGTGTTTTTCTCAGCATTGAATCCTCCTCTGTATCTCGTTTTGTGGTTATGTTGCGATCCTGGTCCGGCGGCGGCACGGCGCCGGCGCCTGTCTTGTTGCCGGTAAAGGATGCGGTGCTACGATCAGACTATGTTACCTTGGAAACAAAAACTTTATCATAATTATCGACAACCGGGGCGCCCTTGATTAAAAAAGCCTGAGCCCCCTGTCTGCGGTCAACCCAGCTGGTCACGCATCCCTGGGAGGGTGGCCACGGTGCAGCCCAACTCCTCTACGCAGCGCCGCACCTGGGCAGCATTGTCGGCGGCCAGCTCGTTGTCGCCGTGGACGCAGACGCTGTGGAACGGGGTCGGCAAAAACTGGTCGTTGATGCTGACCACCCCGCCCCGTTCAACCATGCGGCGGATGTTGGCGACGCAGTCTTCCGGTTTGTGCAACACGGCACCTGTTTGGCGGCGCGACAACAGGTGGCCGGCGTCGGTATAGGCACGGTCGGCAAACACCTCCAGGGCGACCGGCAAACCGGCCTCCTGGCCAGCTTTTGCCAGCTCGGAAAAGACCGGCGCCAACAGGATCATCTCCGGGTCGTAGGCGCGCACCGCCTCGGCGATGGCACGAGCGATATCGGCGTCCTCGCAAGCCATATTGTTGAGCGCGCCGTGCGGTTTGGTGTGGGTCACATGCAAGCCGGCGGCGCGGGCGATGCCGTCAAGCGCCCCAATCTGGTAGAGTGTGATCGCCTTAAGCTCATCCGGCTGGATGTGCATGACACGACGGCCAAATCCCTGCAGATCCGGGTACGAGGGGTGAGCACCGACACTGACCCCTTCTGCCTTGGCCATCGCCAGGGTTTCGGTCATCACCCAGGGGTCACCGGCGTGGAAGCCGCTCGCCACGTTGGCCGAGGTGACCACCTTGAGCAACAGGTTGTCATGGCCTATCCGGTAAGCGCCGAAACCTTCGCCCATGTCTGCATTAAGATTGATCTTCATCCGCGTTCTCCCTGTTGGTATTGATCAGAGACAAAACCTGTCTTTTCTCTATGTCCGTGCATCCCTTTTTCAGCTCAGCAGGTCGGCGAAGGGTTCGCAGACGGTCGGCAACGGCTCGATCGCCTCGAGCCGGGTGGCAAAAGCGGCCCGGCTGGCGCGCAGGATGTCTTCGCCCTCTTCAACCGTAACAGCGGCGAAGCGCAGCTTCGCACCTGGCATCATGGTGGCCAGCGCCGGCAGGTCCGCGCTGATGACGGTGGCAATCTTCGGGTAACCGCCGACGGTCGGACCGTCGGCCAGCAGTACAATCGGCGCACCACTGCCGGGCACCTGGATAGCGCCGGGCACCAGTCCGTCGGAGATGATCTCAGCGCCCTTGTCGGGGTCGTGTTCGAGGCGCGGGCCGGCCAGCCGACACCCCATGCGGTCGGAGTCGTGGCTAATGCGGTAGACCTCGCTGAGCAGGAGCTGATGCGCCGACCGGGTAAAATAGTCTTCCTGCGGGCCCATGATCAAGCGGATTGTCCTCGGCGGGCGACCGTCGGGTGGCGACTCAACACGATCAGCGACGAAGTTGACCACAGGCAGGTGGTGGTTGCAGCCCGCGTCCGCTGTCGCAACCACCGACAGGACCGACCCGGCACGCAGCAGATCGCCGTTGAGACCGCCGAAGCCGGCGCGTAGGTAGGTGGATCGGCTGCCCATCACCACCGGCAGGTCAAAGCCACCGTAGACCGCAACGTAGCCGACCTTGCCGGAGTTGACCCGGCCTATCTGCAGGGTATCGCCCGGCAGAAGATTTACACTGCGCCCGGACCGGAAGACGCGACGCCGAGTGTCGCGCTGCAGGTCAAGCAGGCAGTCGCCGACCACGGCTAGGCGCAGTACCCCCTCGGTCAACTGCAGGGTCAACCCGTTCTGGAAAAACTCCAGCACCGCCGAATCGAGAGGGTTGCCGGCCAGAGCGTTGGCGAGCTTTGCGGCCTCGGGGTTAAGCACCCCGGACCAGGGCACACCGAAACGGCGGAAACCGAAACGCCCCGCGTCCTGGATGCTGGCAAACAGGCCCGGGTTAACCACTTTCAACTCAGGCATGCGACTCCCCTTCCCTGGACAAAAACGACTTTAGATCGAGTGTCCCGGCCGTAGTCGCGCTCTCCAGTCGTTGATACTCGGCCACCGTGATCTGGTTGAAGACGACCAGGTCGCCCTGGGCAAGCAGCGCCGGCTGACTGCGCTGCGCATCGAACAGTGGCAGCGGGCAGCGGCCGAGCAACTGCCAGCCGCCCGGGCTCTGCCAGGGGTAGATTGCGGTCTGCAGCCCGGTGATCGCCACGGCCCCCTTCGGCACCCGCACGCGCGGGTCGTGACGGCGCGGCATCTGCAACGCCGGGTCGAGGTCTCCCATGTAGGGGAACCCAGGCAGAAAACCGATCATGTAGACGGTATAGGCGCGGCCGGCGTGCAGAGCGACGACCTCCGCAGGGGTCAGCTCTCTGGCCTGGGCGACGGTCTCGAGGTCGGGGCCGTACTCCGGATCGTAACAGACCGGCAGCTGCCACCTGCGCAGCGACGGGCCGGCCAAATCAAGGTGATCGTCGAGCAGCGGCAGCATCTGCTCAGTAAGCTGCCGGCGCGGCAGGGACAACGGGTCAAAAATCACCGTCAGGGAGCGGTAGGTAGGAACGATCTCAACAACCCCCTGCAGACGCCCCGCACCGATCTCATCCTGGAGGCGCCGGTCGACGCGCGTCACTCGCGCGGCCGTCTCCCGATCGATGGTGTCACCGAACTCGAGGACCAGGCCAGTATCGCCCTGTACAAGAAAACGCACCTGCATCTTAAACCCTTCGCTGGCGTCGCTTGAAAACGGCGCAGGAGAGCCGCCTGATTCAAGATAACATAAGGAAAATACTTTTTCTAACCACCATTCTTCAATCGGTCGATAGACTTCTTATGCGCCTCCAAAGCGCTTTGTTTGCCTGCTCCCGCATCTCAATCGGCGTTGAGACCGGGCATGGCAAAGCCGAGCGCGTCGAGCCCCTGGTCGAGGGCCTGCACCTGCGCCGCGTCAAGTTCGACCAGCGGCGGACGGACAGTTTCCCAGGCCGGGTCGTTGCGGTAGCGGGCCAACACTGCCTTCAGCGAGGGGAGTAGCGCGGCTCGTTCAACCACGCTGCGCACAGCATCCAGGCGCTGCTGTTGTTCGCCGGCATCGGCCTCCTGCCAGCAACGGAACAGCCGGTCGATCGCCGCGGGATTGACGTTGGCGGTGGCGGAGATGCAGCCGGCGCCGCCATGCTGCATGTTGGCCAGCAGGAGCGTCTCGCTGCCGACAAACACGTCGAAGCCGGAGTCGGCAAAGTTATCGAGCATGGTCCTGGTGTTGGTCCAGTCGCCGGAACTGTCCTTCATACCGGCGATCACGCCGGGGTAGCGGGCCAGCAGCCGCTCGACCAGGCCGGGGCTGAAGCCGACCATGGCCACCGGCGGGATATGGTAGAGATAGATGCGCAGCCGCGAATCGCCGACCCGTTGCACAATTTCGCTGAAAAAGCGGAACAGTCCTTCCTCGGAGACATTCTTGTAGTAGAACGGTGGCAGCATCAGGACGCCGGCGCAACCGGCGCTGGTTGCGCGTTCGGTCAGCTTCACGGCCTCGGTCAGCGCGCAGCTGCCGGTACCCGGCATCATGCGGGCCGGATCGATCCCGGATTCAAGCAGGAACTCGAGCAGCGCCAGGCGCTCGTCGAGCGACAGCGAGTTGGCTTCGCTGTTGGTGCCGAACACGGCCAGCCCGCTGCCCTGCGCCAGCAGCCAGCGGCAGTGGGCAAGGAAGCGCTGCGGATCCGGAGCCAGCTCTTGGCTAAACGGTGTCACGACCGGGGCCAGTACACCGTGGATGCGTTGTTGCTCTGTCATGGAGTTCTCTCCCTGGTGAACAGTTAGTTGGGTGACCATCGACCTTGATTAGAATTTATAGCATGTTTTGCGTGTCCCGCTCTTTGACAAACGTGGCTATGGACAAGATGCTGCCCCGGCCCCTCCGCCTGGCGCTTCTTTGCTATACTTACAGAATACTCCCGAGGGAGGTCGACATGCACGAGACAAACAACAGTCTTCACAGGATCCTGATTCTCCTCCTGGCCTTTCTCCTCGCCTTACCGGCCGGCTTAGCTGCGACAAATCAGCGTGCCAGCGAGCGCAGGGCCATGGTTGAAAACCAGATTGCGGCGCGCGGGATCAAAGACAGCGCGACCCTTTCGGCGATGCGCAGCGTACCGCGCCACCTCTTCGTCCCGCCAGAGCAGAGACCTTACGCGTACCGCGACCGCCCACTGCCGATCGGTCATGGCCAGACGATTTCACAGCCGTTCATGGTCGCCTACATGACCGAGCTCGTCAGCCCGGGACCGGGACGCAAAGTCCTCGAGATCGGGACCGGCTCCGGTTACCAGGCGGCCGTCCTGGCGGCCGCCGGGGCAGAGGTCTTTTCCATCGAAATCATCCCGCAGCTGGCAGAGGCGGCCGGCAAGAGGCTTGACGACCTCGGTTACGGCGCGGTCGCGGTCAGATCGGCAGACGGTTTTTACGGTTGGGCGGAACAGGCACCGTTTGATGCGATCCTCGTCACCGCCGCTGCAGAGTTCGTCCCTCCGCCGCTGCTTGAGCAGCTCGCCGAAGGCGCGCTGATGGTGATTCCGGTCGGCTCGCCGTTCTTTGTTCAGACGCTGATGCTGGTGCAGAAACGTGACGGCAAGCCCTACGCCACCAGCCTGATGCCGGTGCGCTTCGTGCCCTTCACTCGGACAGGCGAATGACGCAGCGGCCGGCCGGGAAGAAACAGATCGTCCTGCTACTGGTGTCCGCCGCCCTGCTCGCCTTCCAGATCGCCCTGCTGCAGATTCTCGCAACAAGCCAGTGGCATCACTTCGCCTACCTGGTGATCTCCATCGCCCTGCTCGGGTTCGGCGTGGCGGGCACCATCCTCTCGCTGGCGCGCGACTGGATCCTGGCAAGAGAAACGCTGCTGTTGCCGCTGCTGCTCTGTGCCTGCTCGGTCACCCTGGCCGGCTCGCTCGGCTTTATCCAGGCCCTGTTCGGCGGCTTCGACTCCTTGCTTCTCTTTGTCAACCCCGACGAGGCTTTGCGCCTGGCCGCTGCAGCGCTGATCCTGATGCTGCCGTTTAGCTGCGGCGCACTGGCGATCGGCATCATCTTCACCTCCGGCGCCGAGCGGATCGGCCGCCACTACTGTGCCAACATGCTCGGATCCGGGATCGGCTGCGTACTCGGCCTGACCGGCCTTGCCGGTATGCCTGCGGCGCTGCTGCCGCCGCTGTGCGGTCTGCTCACGCTGCTCTCGGCGGTCCCGCTGTTGCCCCGCAGCCAACGCGGGGTTCGCGCCTACGCCCTGCTCAGCCTTACCTGCGTCACTGGTTTCATGATCGCGCAGCCCGAGATCGTGCTCTCCCAGTACAAGGACCTGCGCAAGGCCCTCGATCTTCCCGGCGCGCAGATCATCGTTGCCAAACCCTCTAGCTTCGGCCTGCTGCAGATCGTCGACGCCCCGGTGCTGCGCAGTGCAACCGGCCTGAGTCTGCTGTGGCAGCAGGAACTGCCGCAATCCCCGGCGGTTTTCATCAACGGCGACATGCTTGGCAGCGTGCCTTCGGTGATCGGCGGGCAAAACCCGCTGCAGGCCACCACCGCGGCGCTGCCGTTCGCCCTCGCGGTGCCCGGTAAAACCCTGGTCCTGAACGCCGGCACCGGCCAGGCCGTGGCCTTGGCCCTGGGAGAGGGGGCAGGCCAGGTCGTTGCCGTCGAAGCGCATCGTCTGCTCTACCGCACCTTGGCCAAACTGGCGCAAGGAGAGGCTGCGCCGGTTTTTACCGGCGACCGGGTGCAATGGCAGGGCGAGGCTTCTCGGACTTGGCTGGCACGCGACAGGGCGCGTTACGACCTGATTATGCTGCCTGACATCGGCAGCTTTGGCGGCAGCGCCGGCCTGTTTGCCCTCCACGAACAGACGCTGCTGACCAAGCAGTCTCTGACACAGGCCTGGCAGAGACTGACCCCGCAGGGCTATTTAAGCGTCACGACCTGGATCGATTATCCGGCGCGCAACCCGCTGCGCCTGCTGGCAACGCTGGTCGAACTGCTCGAAGAGGCCGGGGTACAACCAACCGAACATATCGTGGCTTTGCGCAGCTGGGGGACCTTGACCTTCTGCATCAAAAAGACCCCCCTGGGCAGCGACGAGATCAACGCGGCCCGCGCCTTTGCCCAGCACTGGGCCTTCGATGCGGTTTTGCTGCCGGGCATGGCCGCCAGGCAACAGGAGCCTTACAACCGGCTGCAGGACGACACCCTGCTCGAGTTGCTCGATGCGACCCTGCAGCCAGATCGTCGTCAGGCCTTGTATCGCGACTACCCGTTTCGCATCGAACCGACCACCGACGATCGGCCTTTCTTCTCGCAGTTTCTGCGCTGGTCCAGGATCGACGTCCTGCTGCAGCAGTACGGACAGCGCACGGTGCCGTTCATCGAGCTCGGGATCCTGGTGGCAGGGCTGGCGGCGCTGATTCTCAGCATGCTGGCGGTGATACTGGTCCTGCTCCCCTTGACCAGGCTCGGCGTGGGCGCCGGGTCTCACCTCCGGACGCTCTTTTACTTCGGCGGATTGGGCGTGGGTTATATGTGGATCGAGCTGGCCATGATTCATCGCTTCGAGTTCTATATCGGCCAGCCGGTCTACTCAGCGTCACTGGTCGTGGCAGTCATGTTGATCGGCTCCGCAATCGGCAGCATGCTCACAGAGTGGTTCATCAAGCAAAAACCGCGAGCCTTGACCTTGCTGGTCTTCAGCGTCCTGGTCGTCTACGTCCTGGCGCTGGGACCGATCCTGCAAGCGACGATACATCTTTCGCTTTGGTCACGCATCGCCCTGGCGATCAGCGCTCTGTTTCCCGCAGCTTTGATCATGGGCATGCCTTTTCCCCTCGGTATTCGACTGCTGAACCGCACCGGCCAAGACCAGATCCCCTGGGCCTGGGGAATCAACGGCTGCCTGTCGGTGGTCGGCGCCGCGTTCGCGACGCTGCTGGCCGTCGAGATCGGTTACAGTCTTCTGCTGCTGCTCGCGGCAGGCGCTTACCTGTTGGCATCGATGTTCGGTTTGAAAGGCGAGAGACAGGGAGGAGCTTGAAGGGGGAACTAAACCCGGCTGATGATTTCCACGCCGGGAATCGGCTTGTACTCGATGGCGAGAATTTCCAGCTCCCGGGTGCCGGAGGGGGTTTTCACGATCGCCACATCGCCGACCTCTTTGCGCATCAACGCCATGCCGATCGGCGACTGCCAGCTGACCAGGCCTTTTGCGCCGTTGTATTCGTCGACCCCGACGATACAGTAAATGATTTTCTCGCGCTCTTCGTCCTCGACGCTGACGGTCGCACCGAACAACACCCGGCCGGCCGCGGTTTTGCCTTGCGCGACCGGATCAACGATTTCCGCGTTTTCAATCCGTTTGGTCAAAAAATGAATTCGGGAGTCAATTTTTCTCAAGTACCGCTTGCCGTAAATATATTCGGCATTTTCCGAGCGATCCCCCTCGGCGGCCGCATCGGAGACACGCCGCACCGTGTCCGGGCGCTTGACATAAAGCAGGTCCTTGAGCTCGGCGCGCATCTGTTTGGCGCAGGCTGGGGTCATATAGATTGGGGTATCGGTTGACATGCTCTTATTTGTGCTTATTTTTGCGATTCTGTAAAGGGCTTTTAACTAGGGGACACACAATTTTGGTGTCCCCGACACCCTATCCTGCTGCCACCGTCAATGTCGCGATCGCCAGGCAGGCCACGACCATAGCGATCCCTTTTCTGAGGCTGAACGGTTCGAAGCGCAGTACGACAGAAAGGAGCATCGCCATGACGAAACTCATGTTGGCGATGGGGATAACGATGCTCGCTTCACCGTATTTGACGGCTAGCATGAGAAAATCGACGACCAGAAAGACCAGCACACCGGAAACCAGAGCGTAGCCGACTTTCTTTTTCGTCAGCCGTAACCGCCCTTCTCGCAAGCGCGCATAGAACGCCCCGCCAACGATCCAGCTGAGCGCACAGAGCAGCAGCATGGTCTGCGGGTCGGCCTTGTGCACAATACCGCCGCGCGTGATCACGCCATAACCGGCACGGAGCAGGGACGCGGCAACTGCCATCAAAAAGAACGGCAGGAACCGGCCCCGGTTCTCCTCGCTCATCGCAGTCGGATCAGGGCGATAAAGCAGCCCGACCGCAACGATCCCCAAACCGACACCCAGCAATTTGATCCCGCCAAGCGCTTCACCAAGGAAAAGAAAAGCCATCACCACCACGCCGATGGTGTTAAGGCGGTAAACGGTCGAGCCCAGGCTGATGTTGATGTGGGTCAGGCTTTCCAGCAAAAGAAGGTTGGAAAGGGTCAGACAGAGTCCGGCAAACAGGCCGTAGCGGATCGAAGTCGCATCAACGATCAGCACCTCTTCACCCATGGCGAGCGCCGCGGTCTGCAACATGCACCAAACCACGCCGATGCCGAAGACGTAGGTGCCGCGAGAGCGTTCTTTCCTGCTGTAGCGCTTGTAAACAACATCAAGCAGGCCGGCAAAAAAGAGACTTAACAGGGCAAACAAGATGGCACGTGACAAAGCTGTTACCTCAAGAGGTGTTGGCCAATTATCTGCCAATATAACCGTTTGGGTCTTTTCGAGATACTTGTCTGATCTGTTAACAGGGACACTCTATTCTGGGTGTCCCCGGCCCATGGTCATTTACTCGGTCCCACGATGCATGGCGATGAACAAAAACAGCGGGGAGGCCATGTAGCCAACGGCTGTGGCAAAAGCAATCAAAAGGGGCACTGTATAGTGATCTCGATGGACCCCCAAGGCCAGAAGGAAGAGAAACGTACCCAGGGTAAGCACCCGCACGACTTTGGGGATTTTCGGCAGTATGCAGCGACCGAAGTGGGCATAGGGCACCCGGGAGATCATCAGCAAGGCGGTGACGGCAATGATTATCCCACTGGTCGCGTCATTGGCAATTAAGACACAAGTGGTTCCGACCATCAACGCGGCCGCGGGTGACGGCATCCCTGAGAAGGTCGTCACTCCGCCGAGGACGCCCTGCTTTCTCTTCTCGAGGACAAAGCGAACCAGGCGATAGACCGTCGCGCTAACGTACACCCCCCCCAGCACGATACCGACCCACAGGTGCGTAAACGATGCGGCCGCGATCAATCCCGTGGTGAGCCCAAAGCTCGTTCCGTCGGCCACATCGTCGAACAATTCCCCTTGAGGGGTGGAGCCCCACCGCTCTGCGGCACGCCCGTCGAAGAGATCAAGAAACTGTCCCAAAAACACAAGCCCGAGGGCGTAGACCAGGGGATGGCCGGCGAGCACCACCCAGCAGCCGGCGAGTCCGCAGAGCAAATTCATGATGCTCAGGATGTTGGCATACCAGTAATTGGGGACGAGCTTGAAGGCCGTGGAGCAAAAGGCAAGGCCCGTGCAAATCCCCAAAAGCGGCAGAATCGTGCGGGCCAGGAACGGCAGCGGCCCATAGATCCAAACCAGGCCGACAACGATCAGGAGCACGACGACGAGAAACGTCTTGGCTTTACCAAACAGGTTCGCCGCCTTGACCTTGGTAAATCGCCTGGAGATCTGACCGGTGACATCGAAAGCCAGGAACAGGGACACCAGCACAGGGTCCAGCCAGCCTCGCCAGGCCATGTAAATCAGCATGGGAAAGTACATCATCTTATCGGAGAAGGGATCGATCGACTCCCCCTCCACGGTGTTCAGGTCACACTTGCGGGCAATCTCCCCGTCGGTGATATCGGTAATCATCCAGAAGGTAAAGAAGAGAAAACAAAGCCGCGGATAGCCCATATGCAGGAAAGCCACGGAGAGAAACCCCATCGGATATCGGGCTCGACTGATGGCGTTGGGATGGAGCAGGGAGTGGCTACGGACCCATGCGATCTGCTGGGGGGTTCGCAGCAGCCGGATCACGACGTAGCGCTCCGCAGCTAGCATCAGCAGAACAGGAAGCGCGATCTCAATCAGGATTGAATAGTAAGGAGGCATAGATTCCCGGTCAAATCATCAAGGATTGGATATCA
>JAFDBW010000270.1 GCA_019313105.1 Deltaproteobacteria bacterium
CTGGAAGCTGACCTGGCAAAAATCAAGATGGGCCCGACCAGCGACTTCTCCAACTTCTTCAATGCCGTCATCGATAAATCTGCTTATGCCACAATCACCGAATTTATCGATTATGCCAAAGCAGCTGACGACGCTGAAGTGATCATTGGCGGCGGATACGACGACAGCAAGGGCTTCTTCATCGAGCCGACCGTGATCCTGACCAGCAATCCGAACTTCCGGACCATGGAAGAAGAGATCTTCGGACCGGTCATGACTATTTACGTTTACGAGGACGAAAAGTACGCAGAGACACTCGACCTCTGTGACAAGACCTCTATCTACGCTTTGACGGGCGCCGTGTTTGCCACTGAAAGAAGTGCTGTGAGCCTCGCCCTGAGCAAGCTGGAAAATGCAGCCGGCAACTTCTATATCAACGACAAACCGACGGGTGCCGTGGTTGGCCAGCAGCCGTTTGGTGGCGCGCGTGCTTCGGGCACCAATGACAAGGCCGGTTCGTACCTCAATCTGGTCCGCTGGGTCTCACCGCGCACAATTAAGGAGACCTTTGATGCGCCCGAGAACTTTGCTTACCCCTTCATGGATGCTGAGTAAGGGTGTCGGTGGATTGCGATGGTCGCCGGTATCTACACTATTCATTGATGGAGGCATGAATGTCCCTTTTTAACTTTCTGGTTTCAAAAACGATCATGCATGTGCCCGGTCCGATCGTTGGCATCTTCGCAAAAGGCTACATCGCAGGTGAAGAGCTCAAGCACGCAGTCGATGTGACCAAACAGCTCAATGGCAAAGGCATGATGGCGACCATCGATATCCTTGGTGAATTCATCAAGACCAGGGAAGAGGCGACTTATTTCAAAGAGCAGTGCCTTGAAATCCTGAACGGAATTGACAAGGAAGGACTGGACGCCAATCTGTCGCTGAAACCGACCCAGATGGGGCTGGAACTCGACAAGGAGTTCGCTTTTGCCAATATCCGCGAGATTGTTGCACTGGCCGCCGGATTGAATAACTTCGTGCGCATCGATATGGAAGATCACACATGCACTGATGACACGATCGAGTTCTTCAGGCGCCTGCGTGAGGAGTTCCCAGGGCATGTCGGCGTGGTACTGCAATCCTACCTGCGCCGAACCCTTAATGATATCCAAGGGTTAAGTGATGGGCTGCTCAACTTCCGTCTCTGTAAGGGGATTTACAACGAACCTCGCGCAGTTGCCTACAAAGAGATGGTGACCATCAATCGCAGTTTCGTCTGTTGCCTAGAGAAAATGTTTGAGAAGGGGGCTTACGTCGGTATTGCAACTCACGATGAAAAGCTGGTTTTCGAATCACTGTACCTGATCGACAAGTTCAACCTGAAGCGCGAGGATTATGAATTCCAGATGCTGCTTGGTGTTGACCGGGAACTGCGTGACCTGCTGGTCAAGGATGGACACCGTTTACGGGTCTATGTGCCATTTGGCAAGTCCTGGTTGCCGTATTCAAAGCGTCGTCTCAAGGAGAATCCGAGTATCGCGCAGCATGCCTTGCGACAGATGCTCGGCATGAAATCCAAGTCGGTCTGACCAGGAGGGCAATATGTGTTGCAAAGGAGGATGTCACTTGTTGGCATCCTCCTTTTCGTGTATATGCAGTAGCTGGACTCCGGACTCTGGATGACTATGACGCGACAGGCAACCCTGAAAACAATGTATCGCCTATGGTGGCCATTGGCTTTGACCTGGTTGATGATGGCCATCGAAGGCCCATTCCTGGCTGCCGTAATTGCCAGGATGGGCGAGAGTGCCGTCAACCTGGCGGCTTACGGGGTGGCCTATGCGTTCGGTCTGATCACTGAAGCTCCGGTGATCATGCTCCTGAGTGCCTCCACCCGCCTGGCACGCTCACGAGCTGACTACCTGCGTCTGCGGGCTTTCTCCATCCTGCTGTGCGGTGCCGTTACTTTGCTGCTTGTGTTCCTGCTGTTGCCGCCAATCTTCAAACCGTTGACATCGACTCTGCTGGGTCTGACAGCTGAGGTTGCTGCCCATGTGCGTCAGGCTATGTGGCTGCTGCTGCCATGGCCGGCGGCGATCGGCATGCGCCGTTTCTACCAGGGGGTGTTAATCGCACACCACCAGCCGGGCAGGGTGGCCGTTGGCACGACGACAAGACTGCTGGGTATGTCGATCACTGCCGGCTTGCTCTGGTCCTTCAGTGACTTTCCGGGGGCCAGTCTGGGGGCTTGCGCGCTGAGTGCCGGCGTTATCCTCGAGGCATTGTCAACCCGCTGGCTGGCCCGACAGGCGATCGGTGAATCGTTGAAAGAGAAGGATGGCCGTGCCACCATGTCATCCTACACTGCCCTGGGCCGTTTCTATCTGCCATTGGCCATGACACCGCTGATCGGTCTGAGCGTCCATCCCGTGGTGACTTTTTTTCTGGGCCATGGCAGCAGACCGCTTGAGTCTCTGGCGATCATGCCGGTGCTTTATTCTCTTACCTTTGTATTTCGTGCCCTGGGACTCTCTTTTCCGGAGGTCGCCATTGCCACACTGAAGGATGGCGGGGAGAATCGCGTGGTCGTTCGTCGTTTCGCTCTCTATCTGGCTATTGGCCTGGGTGGTGGTTTGTCTTTGATCGCTTTTACCCCGTTGAACGATTTCTGGTATGCAACCGTTTCCGGCCTACCTCCCACACTCGTCCAGTTAGCGATTCCGCCATTGCAGATCATGGCATTATTCCCGGCTTTGACAGTCGCCATCGGATACCAGAGGGCGATACTCATCAACAATGGAGTAACCCTGCCTGTTACTGTCGCAACGGCTATTGAAGCATCCGTTATCTTTGTTGTTCTGGCCCTGCTTGTCATGTACTCTGCCTTACCTGGGATAACTGCTGCTGCCGTTGCTTACCTGCTGGGTCGACTCCTGGCTTTGTTGTATCTCTGCTGGCCATGTACCGAGTGGCCGAACCGGAAAGAGGCCGCTCGTGAAGGCTTGCCGAGGAGTGATGGATGACTAAGCAGGGTTCGGCAGCGGGAGTCTGGTTTGTCCTGGGAGCCGCTTTGCTCTGGGGGACCACCGGTACGGCCCAGGCTTTTGCGCCGAGTGGATTTGACCCCATGGTAATCGGTGCCTTGCGTCTTCTGGTCGGTGGGGTCGCTCTCCTGGGCCTGGCACTCTATCGACGGGAACTGGGTCGGCTAAGGGACTGGAACTGGCTACCGCTTTTCTTGGCCGCGGTTTTTACCGCGAGCTACCAGCTCTGCTTCTTTGCCGCTGTTGCCAGAACCGGAGTGGCGGTTGGTACGATCGTCGGTATCGGCAGCGCTCCTGTGATCGGCGGGTTTCTCGGGCGGGTTTTCCGAGGCGAAACCCTCAGCAGGCGCTGGATGATCGCCACGTCCCTGGCTATTGCCGGCTGCAGCCTGCTCAGTTTAAGCGGCGGGGATATCGCCATCGATCCGGTCGGCATCCTTTTGGCGGTCGGTGCCGGGGCTGCTTATGCGGCCTATACCTTGATGATCAAGGGCTTGCTGGAAAAGCATGCTCCGAATGCCGTGATGGCCCTGGTGGTGTGTCTTGGGGCAATTCTGATTTCACCAGTGCTGGTCAAATGCGAGCTCGACTGGCTACTGCAGCCCCGTTCGATCGGCGTGGTCATACACCTCGGATTGGCGACGATGGCACTCTCCTACTGGCTCTTTGCCCGCGGCCTGCAGACGGTGCAGGTTGCAACCGCAGTCACCCTTTCGCTGGCCGAACCGATGACTGCGGCAACCCTGGGTATCGTGTTGCTTGGTGAACAGCTTAACGCGCAGGCCTTCACCGGAATCAGCCTGATCTTTGCCGGACTGGTGGTGCTGGTCGCGAGGCGCTTGCCCGTGAGGCGATAGGATATAAGCCTGTGCAATCTTCGGCTGCCGATAACCTATTATTTGGCAAATAAAAACATTGAGGTCGGGGTTGGGGACCAGATTCTCCAGGCAAAGGCCTTCAATCAAGCGGTCGTCACTGTCATACAATGCCATTGCCTGGGAAACTTCAGCTGTTTGTCAGTGTAGTAGGTCATTCTTGATCTAACACTTACTTTTAGATCTGTTTGAATTCAGTAAAGAGAATCGTAGCTATTTTCTGTTATCAGGAGAAATAAGGATTTTTCGTTTTGGTGAGCCTGGATTCTTCGATAGTAATTTAGGATGGCTAAATTAGAATCACACACCACCTGTTGCCGAATTGATATGCTGAGAGCAGTTTATATCGACAATTAACGCATTTAAACCATGCGGTAATAGCAGTGCCAATAATGTCGATCTGCATTTGTGGTATTTTAATGTTTTAGAAAGATTTATTCTCCTCTGCAATAGGAGGCCATGTGCCGCAAATTCTAGGGGCCGCTCACGCCTTTCCAACACACCATGTTTCACAGCAACGGGCAAGACAAGCGGTAAGCACCATTTTTGCTGGGAAGATACCCGAGCTCGAAAGGTTGATGACCATTTTCGACAACTCACGGATTGCCCAGCGTCAACTGGTAATGTCTCTCGATTGGTATTTACAGCCCAGGTCCCTGGAAGAGCGCAACCAGATCTTTGTTGAACAAGGGATGAGCCTTTTGAGAGAGGCTTCCGAAAAAGTTTTACGATCATCTGATACCGATATTTCACACGTTGCCCATGTCATCTATGTTAATTCAACCGGGCATGCTACCCCCTCTCTTGATGCCCGACTGATAAACGAATTGAATTTTTCTGTTCAGACTACGCGCTTACCAATCTGGGGGCTTGGTTGTGCTGGCGGCGCAGCGGGACTTTCCCGCGCCTGGGATTATTGTCTCGCCCATCCACGGGCGAAGGTTTTGCTGACTGCTCTTGAGTGTTGCAGCCTGACCCTGATTGTTAAGGATCTGAGCAAAAAGAATCTGGTTGGCACATCACTTTTTTCTGATGGTGCTGCTGCGGTGTTGGTTGCCGGA
>JAFDBW010000271.1 GCA_019313105.1 Deltaproteobacteria bacterium
ACCGCGGTATTCGTTGGCAACCTTGACTACAAAGCGCAGATTGGCGCAGACCAGGCGATGGGCAGCATCCATGTCTCCATCCTGCATGTGCCTGACGGCTAGATCGTACTCTCGCTCGGCGCTTAACAGGTCGAACCTGTTCACCTGCACCATATAATGTTCGAAAGTATCGGTTGTGATCGGTAAGTTTAGGGTACTCATTATCTTATTAACCTTTAAAGATCGTATTGTTGGCACTCTCTGTTCGAGAGTGCCAACAATATATACCAAATTGAATGTAATTGTGCAAGGGCAATAAATGAAAATCCCGTCTGATCGGTTGACACTTGGCGTACCCCCCCGCATAATGTCTGCAAAATATCGATTATGTCAAACGTGCGCAGGAGAAAAATCATGCATATTTTTCGGCTGTTTATCGTGGGCCTTGGCCTGATTGTTCTGGTCACTGCATGTGCTACCAGCCGGGACAAGGAAAGAGGGCAGATTTATTGTCCGGCTTGCGGCACAGAATTTGACGCGCTGTTTGAAAAACGTTTCTAGGAAGCACGGTTGTGGTGAAAATTGTCTATCTCGGTATATTCGGCGGGCTAGGTTGCGTCGCGCGCTACATGATCTCCGGCTGGGTGTATAACCTTGCCGGAAGGTCTCTGCCTTATGGCACCCTGGCCGTCAATGTGATCGGCTCGCTTCTGCTTGGCGTGATCATGGAAGGCAGCCTGCGTAGCACGCTCCTGAGTCCGGAACTTCGCATCGGTCTCACGGTCGGCTTCATGGGTGGATTCACGACCTTTTCGACCTTTTCCTACGAAACCGTTCGGCTGCTGGAGGAGGGGAGCCTGGTTGCTGCCGGAGCCAATATTCTCCTGAATGTGATAGTTTGTGTCGCCGCCGCTGTGGCCGGTATCTATCTGGCTCGGCAGATATGAAAGCGAGGAGTTCATGTTAATTCAGGAAGAGATGGTCCTGATGCGGATTTTTGTCGGAGAGAACGATCGCTACCAGAAGCGACCGCTCTACGAAGCTCTGGTTGAGCTGTTTTGCGATCAGGGGTTGGCCGGAGCTACGGTCATCAAGGGCGCCATGGGCTACGGTAGCCAGAGCAAGGTGCATTCCGACCGCTTTTTGCGTTTGAGCAGTGACCTGCCGGTTGTCATTGAAGTCGTGGATTACCAGGACAGGATTGATGCCGTGCTACCTCTGATAAAGGATATGTTCCAGGGAGGCCTGATTACCCTGGAAAAAGCCAAGGTTATCAATTTTCACAAGGAGTCGTAAAGCCAGATGTTCAACCGGATCATGTCATTATTGCAGGCTGACGCTGCGCCTGCTAAAGAAAAACGTTTTGAGAGAGTTCAGGTTGCTACCTGTGCGCTGCTTATGGAAGTCGCTCATAGCGATGGTCACTATAAAGCTGTCGAGGCGAAAATTGTCCACGAGCTGCTTGCCAACACGTTCAATCTTAGCCCTGCAACGGTTACCGAGTTGGTCGATTATTCTCACCAGCATCGCCAGGACAGCGCCGATCTCTTCCAATTTGCCCGGGAGATCAATACCCATTTCAGCCGCGAGGAAAAAGCGGACGTCATGGAGGGGGTCTGGCGGGTGATTTATGCAGACGGCACGCTTGATAAATTCGAGGATGCCTTGGCCAGGCAGTTGGCGACCTTGTTGCGTCTTGATCACCAGGATGTGATTGAGAGGAAAATGAAGGTCTTGAACGAAGTGCGAAGCGCGGAAAAAAATTAAACCTTGCCTTGTCATGTTGCGCCTAACGATCTCATTTGTGACTTTATCTCATAATTATTTGATTCTCTGGCCACGCGTCGCGTGTTTCCTATGTCTTCCCTGACTCGCATCGTTACATGGAGCCAAAACCTGGTTCGTGAGGTTCTCAATCCCGGCGATCTGGCCGTCGACCTGACCGCGGGCAAAGGTCGCGATACTCTCGCCCTGGCGGACGCGGTCGGGCATACCGGGCAGGTCGTGTCGTTCGATACGCAGGCCGCAGCGCTGCAACAGACCTGTGAGTTACTGCAGAATTATGACTATGTTGTAAGCAACTGGACAGACGACCGGGAAATCCGGCCAGGAAGCCAGATCGTTCTGGTGCATGCCTGTCACAGCTCACTGGAGAAAATGCTGCGGCGCCGTCCCAAGGCAATTATGGCCAACCTCGGGTACCTCCCAGGTGGAGATCCGACGCTGATTACCGGTCCAGAGTCGACTCTCTCGGCTCTCAACCAGTCTCTTGCCCTGTTGTCTGTCGGTGGTCGTCTTGCAGTCACGGTCTATCCTGCCCATGCCGGAGGCATTGAAGAGGCGCAAATGGTCGATGATTTATTTGTCTCCCTGCCGCGCGAGATGTGGCTGGTGCTTTTGTTGCGCGTTGCCAATCGCAGTGAGGCCCCCTACCTGTTGGTGGCCGAGCGTTTGCGCTGAAAGTCCGAAAGATAGACACCGGTTCCCCTCTCTGCAACGGCATGATACAACCCTTGCTGTCCGCGATGGGAACTAAAAAAACCACTTGATAAAAACCCCTCCACCGTCACCGAACAGGCCGAATTCGCTACGCGGCAGTGCCGGCAGGAATGACGAGACAATTTCCGGTTGATCTCCGGAATGCCAAGTCCAGAACGCCTGCAGGGAAAGATTGTCAGCCAGGCTGAGATCGAGGGTGGGGCGCATCAGTGCCGATTCGTCATCAAGGTTGTAAATTACCAACCCCTGTAACGTTGCCAGAGGATGTAGCTCGTAAGAGGGGGCAATGATCAGGTAATGTCGACCGAGCAGGTAGGTCAGGCCTTCCTGCAGCGGAGCTGAAGCGAGTACTTCAGGATAATCTTCAGGGCCATCGACTCCGGGACCATTGTAAAGGTACTGGGTGACCACAGAAAGGCCATTCGCGAAGCGATACCATGCCTCGATTGCCGCCACCGAGAAAGTATCATGTAGGTCGCCGTTGATTTCGTCTGTGTCTTTGCCGTCATAAAAGCTAACTTCCGCCTTCAGGCCGAGTGTCCCGAAACTGCCGGCAAGACCCGCACCAACCATGCTGCGCCCACGCAGGTCACCACCGATCATCATGATGTCAATTCCCGACCAGTTGTCCGACCAAGTGCCGAGATAGGTGTTGTACTCAGCGTCCTCTCCCCATACAACGATGGCACCGATCTGACCATCGAGACCGTAGTTGAAGATCGTACGCACTGCATCGACGCCGCTGCGGACATCGGTGTCAATTGCATCGGGGGCGAAGGGAGCAATCACGTCGAGTGGTGAGAAGACCAGGATGCGACCTAAACCGATCGCCTGCCGACCGATAGTTGTATCGACGGCCCCGGCCTGCCATTGCAGGTTCAAACGGTCAACCTGCAGGCGACCGGTACCATGTTTATCGTGTTGCCAGCTCTGTTCCATGTCGAGTCTGCGATTGTACTCAATCGTTTCCGGTCCGTGAAAACCTGGCGGATCGCTCCAGAGATAATGGTAATCAAGCGCCGTCTCAAGACGCCAGGCTTCGGACGTCTGCCATGCGACATCCAGGCGGGCCCGATTGCTGCTGATCCAGTACTCGGGTGCCAGGCCGGCGGGGGCCTCTTCGACATAGACGTTGAGAGACTTGATGGAACCGCTCCATTGCAGTCCTTCTGCAAGGACGGACACGGGTGTCAACATGACCACTTGGCAGTAGATCACAAGGTGCAGACAGCGTGTGATGTTCATATTGATGGGACTCATTTGCTGATCGTCAAGTCATCGGCAAGACAGCCGTCCTGCAGGTGGATGACCCTGCGTGCCTGCGCAATGACTCTGTCGTCATGGGAGCTGAAGATGAAGGTTGTGGCTTGCTCCCGGTTGAGTCGACGCATCAGTTCAAGTAGTTCTTCGGCGGTATGAGAGTCGAGGTTGGCAGTCGGCTCATCTGCCAGGATAACGTGCGGATCTGCCGCCATCGCCCTGGCAATTGCGACCCGCTGTTGTTGTCCTCCCGAAAGGTCTGCCGGACGGCGATTTTCCAGGCCATCGATGCCGAGGTCGACAAACAGTTTGCGCACTTTCGCCCGTCGCTCAGGTTTCGGGACCTTCTGCAGCATCAGGGTGAATTCGGCATTTTCGGCGGCTGTTAAAACCGGAATCAGATTGTACGACTGGAAGATAAAGCCGATGTTCTGCAGACGAAAGTCAGCCAACGCTTTCTTGCTGGCAGTGCCGAGGTCGAGACCATTGACGATGACGTGCCCGGAGGTCGGGTGATCAAGGCAGCCGATCAGGTTCAAAGCTGTTGTCTTGCCACTTCCGGATGGCCCGGCCAGCACGGCAAACTCTCCGGCCTCGAAGGTCAGAGAGACGCCGGTGAGTGCCGGGATCTCCTGGCTGCCTAGGCGGTATATTTTTGAAACGTCTTGCAGCTCAATCAGAGACATGAAAACCTCGACTTGCGGTACGTGGGACGCGAAAAACAAAATTAAAAACTGTAACAAACCAATCTAGCAAGATGTTCCTTTTACCATTCACGTCCCTCGTTCCGCGTCCCTTCTTTTTAGTGATGTCGCATCCCTTCCACGGGAGTGGTCCGTCCGGCCTTGATGGCAGGGTAGGCTGCGGCAAGCAGGGTCAGGCAGACCACGTACACGGCGATGCGTAACATCCATGCAGGATCCCAGCTGGCCCGCATGACCGGATCGAAAACGACTCCGCCGAATTCTAGGGTTTCCGGGACCAGGTCAGCCAGGTCAATCCCCACGGCGACCAGGTACCAGGTTGCCAGACTGCCGAGCACAGTACCGATCGCCGCAGCGAGCAGTCCCAGGATCACGGCTTCTAGCATGATCATGCAGCGCAGAGTCATCGGCCTGGAACCCATGGCAAGGATAACACCGAATTCACGCATACGTTCCATGACTGACATCAGCAGGGTATTGATGACACCGATCGCCACGATCAGCAGGATAATCATAAAGATAAACTTCTGGCTGGCATAGTCCAGCTTGATGGCATTGGCAAGGTTGGGCATCGCTTCTTCCCAGCTGACGGCCAGAATATCCTGGCCCTGCGCAAACTGCGCCGCAATCTGTCGATGGACCGTTGCCTCCAGTCCTGCATCGGCAAGAATCACCGCCAGTTCGTGGACTGACCCGGAGTTACCAGTCAGTTGGGTCGCCCGTCCAAGGCCGACCAGGATCAGCGAACTGTCGATGTCCTTCATCCCGGAATTGACCACGCCGCGTACGCGCAGCAACTCACTGTGCAAGGTGCCGTCCTCGTTCTGGGCGGTGACCACGAATTTCTGGCCGGGCCGTATCTGCAGCTCGTGAAGCAGCCGGGTCCCTACCACTGCGTCGCGAGAATCTGTGGAGCGGATCATGCCGTCGGCGGGCAGGGTTTTGAGAAACGGGTTGACCTGGCGTTCCCGGTCAGGGTCAACACCGATCAACATGACTCCCCGGCTCTCCCTGCTCGATTGTGCAAGGGCTGGGATATACAGGCGGGGCAAGACCTGCTCAACACCGTTTATCTGCGAAATATCGTCGACCAGGGAGCCATCTTTGAAATACAGGGTTTCATCGCGGCTTTCAAGATAGTTGTTTCTGTAGACGGCAATATGTCCCGAGCCGGCGCGGACACCGCTGTCGACCATGCCGGCGTAGACGCCGAAAGAGAGGTTGTGCAGCGCCTGCACCAGCATGATGCTGAAGGCAATTGCGGTCAGGGTGATAATCGTGCGGCGCCGGTTGCGCCAGATATTCTTCCAGGACAGTCTGACAAGGTCCATCGCTAAACCTCCCTGACTGCCTGGACCGGATCCAGGCGTGCGGCCCGGTTGGCTGGCAGGAAACCGGCGATCAGGCTGACCAGCAGCAACATGCCGGCAGGTACGTAGAAGTTGCCTGCTTCAAAGACCGCATGCAGGCGCGGCAGGATCGTGCCACCTGCGTAGGTGACCGGGGTGATGTATCCGGCCAGGTCGATTCCAACCTGCTGCATGTAAAGAGTCATGACCGCCCCGCATGTCAGCCCGATCGCCAGGGCGATGCCGCCGAGTAAACAAGTCTCAAGCAGGACCAGGCCACGGATGGTCCAGGGGCGCATTCCCTGAGCCATGAGGATGCCGAACTCGCGGGTCCGTTCCATGACCGACATGAAAAAGGTATTGAGGATGCCGAGACCGGTCGCCATATAAAGGATGCTGACAATGATCATGCGGCTGACATCATAAGCCGCGATGACTTCGCGCATTTCCGGCAACAGGTCTCCCCAGTCGAGAATCTCCACATCGTCCGGCAATCGCGGGTTGAGTCGGTCTGCGGTCAGCGCTGCCAGCATCGGGTCGGCCAGGGTCATGGCCACTTCGTGGATGCGTCCCGGCAGGACCATGATCTTCTGAGCCCACCCCAAGGGCGCCAATACCAGGTTGTTGTCATGGCGGCTGTCGCCGGTTGCAAAGATTCCCGTGATTATCAGCAGGTCGTTGCCGATTGAGCCGTCAGCAGCTTGGGTGACAAAGACCATCTCGTCGCCTGTGCTCACCTTCAGTTTGCGGGCAAGGCCCTGGCCGATCAGTGCCCCGTTGTTTACCGCTTCAGAGGGGTAATTACCGGCAATCAGCTTGGTCTGCAGTGATGTGACCTGTTTCTCCCGCTCGGGGATGACGCCGAGTAACTCCACAGGTTGACTGGTTTCTGCAAGCGAGATCAGGCCAAAGCTGCGCAGTCGCGGTGATATGCCAATGATTTCCGTGTCTTCAGCGGTGATATACCTGGATGCGACCTCTTCGTCTAGATGGGCAAACATGTCGCGTCGTTCATGATACTCGGTCTTTGCCAGGACCAGGTGTCCGTAATATTGCTCGGTTGCAGAAGCCAGCATGTCCCGGAACATGCCGGAGAAGACGCCGAGGGCGAGAATCAAGAGTGCGGCAGAGGCCACCATCGCCGAAAGGGTCAGCAGAGTGCGCCGTCGATTGCGCCAGAGATTGCGAAAAGCCAGGGTGAAGAGCATGGTCAGCGTTTTTTGAGATTGCGCAGGGAAAAGTAGTTCTCATCAAGGGGCAGATCGAAGACCAGTTCCCGGTAATGAAGGATCGTCTGCTCGTCAGGTTTCTCCAGTGGCAGCACGGTCAGACGCATCGGTACGATGCGATCGCCGATCTGCTGGACGTCATCAAAATGGATTTCACGGACGCGAACCATCTCCTCGTCGTAATAGTCGATTTGTTCGGGAACCTGGGGCGTTTTGTTGATCCGGTAGACAATTTTACCCCAGACGACGGCCGCATCGGCTTTCGGCAGGCATTCGACAAGAAAATAAGTATCGGTTTCCTCGATCAGCCGGAGGTTGTAATCCTTCTCGATGTGGTTGGCCTTGACCAGGTCGTCGTTGGTTATGTGGCTGCCCATCCAGCTGCCGCCCATCATCGATGGTGGGACCTTGATGACTCGATCGACCTTGGGCAGGTAATTCCAGACTTCACGAAATCTTTTCAGGGTTGCGACGTCGCGTTCCTTGGCCGGCTCGATGATGCGCACCAGGAAGTAATCGCGATCCAACGACCATGCTTCCATTTCCAGGGACCGTTCCCAGTGGCTGGTTTTGACCAGCATAGTCGTCTGCGCCCTTGACGACGCGCCCATGTACTGCTGCTCGACCTGACGGACCAGCGCCTCGACGTCGAGGGCAAAGGAAGGCCTGACAGCCAGAAGTATGATCGCTGACAAAATCAGCGTTGAGAGAATTCCTGCTATGCGTATAGTTTTCATGTTTCTTCCGGCATTATGAGTTGGTGTTCATTCAAGAATAGCATAAATGGAAGGGGAAGGCTGTAAGGCTGTAAAGCAGTAAAGCTGTAGGGCCCTTTAGTCTTTATTCTTAAAAGCAAAAACATAACCGGCGGGTTGCGTCCCGCCCGACGCCATACTTTTCCGGCAACCCCGACGACTTTGATTTTGTTTTTAAAGTCCAGAGCACAACAAAAAAGGACAACAGATTAACCCTCTGTTGTCCTAAACCGCACAAAAACTCCGCTTGCAAGGTAAAAAAACAGACCCCGCATTACATGCGGAGCCTATCAACAATCTGGGCGGCCCTGATCGGGAGCGCCTTAAATTTTCAGTATCGTTCCAGTCGCTTATTTTTTCGGCGGTCGACTCGCATAGACCAGAACTTTGCGGTCCGTGTAAGCCTCGACTTCACCGGCAAAGGTTTCGATGTGATAGTATTCCTGAACCTTTTCCGGAGCCTCGACAAAGAACTTGTTGAGATCGGCGATCCCCTTTCGGTTCAGTCCGGCCCGTTTGGCCCAGGTTGGAAAATCGTGGGTTTTCGGGACGGTTGCAGTTTCGTGCAGGATGAAGCCGGCATCCTGGACCATCTCCTTCCAGGCGTCTTCCGTGTAGGCCTGGATGTGGGTCGGATCACGCATCATCTCCATTTCCTGGTACCAGGCTGCAATTTCGGGATCGTCCGGCAGGACCGTGTCGACAATCGCAATCCTTCCGCCACGCCGAAGGACGCGATGGAATTCACTCAACGCCCGCCTGACATCGGGGAAGTGATGCGGGGCGATGCGGCAGGTCAGGAGAGTGAACGCTCCAGCAGGGAAGGGCAGGTCTTCGGCGTCAGCTTCGCGAAAAGTAACATTGTCAACACCACCCTCCTCGCTGATGAACTCCTGAGCTTTTTTCAGCATGACCATGGTCAGGTCAGAGGCCACCACGCTACGGACCAGGGGAGAGAAACGCAAGGCCGTATGTCCTCCGCCACAGGCGACGTCAAGCATGTTGTCGTCAGGCATCGGTTGCAGCAACTGGACCATTAACTCAAGGTCATCGCCGGTGGCAAAGCCTTTGTCGTGGATATAACCATCCGCTGCGCGACCAAACTGTTCTCTGACTCTATTTTTGAATTCACGTGACATTCGAATCTCCTTCTAACCTGACAACCGATTATAACACCAGTTTTGGAAAATGCTTGTCAGGAAAAGCGCCATCTGCGAATAAAGGCAATCCCCAATGGAGCTTTTTAATGCATTGAAACCGACTTGGCAAGGTGAATCCGCAGATTGAGCCGTGAAACATCACTTTAGAGACCTTTCCGCAGGTTCTCATTTTCGACCAGGAGCGGGAATGATCAACGGCAGTCCACTTCACCGGCTTGCTCGAGGAAGCCGATCAATTGTTCCACGGAACGGCATAAATTATGCGGGACATCGGGGATCTCCTGCAGGCTGGTTGACAGGCGTTTCGCCGCCATCAGGGCGTTGCGATACTGGTGCGAGGTTTTTTGCTTCGGCTGGTGGCGATGGTCCATGTCGCGGAATTGTCTGGCGACAGTCGGGTGGCTGTGTTCTTGTTCGATAACCGAC